>JAFXHB010000118.1 GCA_017536605.1 Alistipes sp. | reverse complement strand
TCGCGGTCGGTATATGCCTTGAAGATGCGTATCGTCTCGCCCTTTGCACCCTCCGAGAAGCATACCATCTTCAAGCGGCGCGAGTTGTGGTCAATCACCGAGTTCGCTGCATCTACAATAGTGCGTGTGGAGCGATAGTTCTGCTCCAACTTAAAGACCTTTGCCGTCGGGTAGTCGCGCTGGAAGGAGAGGATATTCTCAATCTTCGCCCCTCGGAACGAGTAGATGCTCTGTGCATCGTCGCCCACCACGCACACGCGCGAGTGCAACTGCGCAAGGCGACGTATAATTATATATTGTGCATAGTTTGTGTCCTGATACTCATCAACCAACAGGTAGGCGAAACGCTCCTGATAGCGACGCAAAATATCGGGGTGGTCGCGGAAGAGAATGTTGGTCTGCAAGAGCAGGTCGTCAAAGTCCATCGCCCCATTCACCTTGCAACGACGACAATACTCGGCATAGAGGTCGCTAAACTGCGGTATGTGCAACTCTCTATCCTCGGCAACCAACGAGGTGTTGGCGATATATCCACCCGGAGTAATCAGCGCATTCTTCGCCATTGAGATACGCGAAGCGATGAAGTTCGGCTTATACTTCTCGTCGTTCAAGTCGCGCTCCTTGATGATGGTTTTCAGGAGTTGCTTGGTGTCGTTTGGCTCGTATATGGTGAAGGATTGCGGATACCCCAATGCCTCGGCATTCTCGCGTAAAATGTGCGAAAAGACAGAGTGGAAGGTACCCATTCGGATATATCGGCTGTTTGAGCCGACCATCTTCTCGATACGCTCACGCATCTCGCGTGCCGCCTTATTGGTAAATGTGAGTGCAAGTATCGTGTGTGGGGCTACGCCCTTATCCAACATATAGGCAATACGTGTGGTCAGCACACGTGTCTTGCCCGAACCTGCACCCGCAATGATGAGTGATGGCTCTTCGTAAGCCATCACCGCAGCGCGTTGCGCATCGTTCAAACCCTTCAAAATATCCTGTTCCGCCATAGTGGGTACAAAGATAAGAAAAAGTCGCCGACTTTTCCCATAACTACAACTAAAAAATAAGCGGGGGTTGCACCTTAAATACAACCCCCGCATCTATACTATTTTCACGCTACGCCTCGCCGTGATTTTTGAAGCCCACCGCAGGCTGCGGTTGCTGCAACTCGATGCGTCCTATATTGGTTTCGTAGCGGGAGATATTGTCCTGCAACGAGAGTAGGAGTCGCTTGGCGTGTTCCGGTGTAAGGATTATACGACTCTTAACCTTTGCCTTCGGGTATCCGGGCAACATAGCCGCAAAATCTACAACAAACTCTGTCGGAGAGTGCGATATGATTGCCAAATTTGAGTAGTGTCCCTCGGCTACGGCGGCATCGAGTTCTACATCTATGCCCTGCTGTTTCAAATCGTTCATCGTCGATAGTTTTATCTTTATTTGCTACAAAGATAACCATTTACCGAGCCGAATATAGGCTTGTGGAGAAGAAGTTATTAACAATAAGTGCAAATAGGCACACTATATGTAAAAAATCTTAATGGATATATTTGAGTCTATTGGAGATTTTTCTTATATTTGCGAGGTAGTTTGCATTATTGTAACATATTGCACAATATGATTACTTCTACGTTTGATTTTATTAACGTTGTTCTGCGCGGTATGCTGGTCGGATTGGCCTCCTCGATTACGGTGGGTCCGGTTGCCGTTTTGTGTATTCAGCGCACTTTGAGCAAGGGGCACCACGCCGGCTTTATCTCCGGTCTTGGCGTGGCGTGTGCCGATACGTTGATGGCGATTATCGCCTTCTTCTTCTACGCAATGCTTGAAAGCCAAATCACAAAATATAACTACTATATCTCGCTTATCGGTGGTATCGTTGTGATTGTTATCGGTGTTGTGATATTTTTCCAGAAACCATCACCACAGATTCGCCGCAATCGCTCCGGAGGAAACTCCTATTGGCGCGACTTTGTCTCAATGTTTGGCTTCACGATGGCAAACTTCGTTACGGTTATTCCATATCTTCTCGCCTTCTTTGCGATGTTTGGAGTATCCTCACCCGAAGGCTCGGAGGATATCTCTACGATTTTGTCAAGCCTTCTGACTATTGCAGGCTTCTTGTGCGGAGCAACCGCTTGGTGGTTCTTGCTGACACTTCTGATCAGCGTCTTCCGCCGTCGCTTCCGACCACACCATATGATTACCATAAACCGTGTTGCAGGAGTTGTTATCGGACTCCTCGGCATATTCACCATAATATCTACCATACTGCCAAATGGAGCAACCAACTAAAAAAATCATTATCGCCCTTGACGGCTTTTCGTCGTGTGGCAAGAGTACATTCGCCAAGAGTATAGCCAATAAACTTGGCTACATCTTTATAGACACAGGTGCAATGTATCGCGCCGTAACCCTCTATGCGCTTGAACACGGAGCAATTCGTTCCGGCATCGTTGATGAGGAGGCTGTTGTTGCGCTACTTGAAGAGATCTCCATCACCTTCCGCTTCAATCCTCACCGAGGAGCAAGCGATATATATGTCAATGGCGACCTCGTGGAGGGGAAGATTCGCACCATAGAGGTATCAAACTGCGTGAGTGCCGTGAGTGCTATCGGCAAGGTGCGCGAGAAGTTGGTCTCGATGCAGCAGGAGATGGGACGCCGACGTGGCGTGGTTATGGACGGACGAGATATCGGCACGGTAGTCTTCCCTAATGCGGAGTTGAAGATATTTATGACCGCCGACCCGAAGGTGCGTGCCGAGCGACGATACGCAGAACTCACCGCCAAAGGAGATGATGTTTCGTTTGAGGAGATTTTGGAGAATGTCGTATCACGCGACAAGGCGGATATGAGTCGTGCCATATCTCCGTTGCAGCAGGCCGAAGATGCTATCGTGCTTGACAACAGTTATATGACCGTTGAGGAGCAGATGGAGTGGTTTGACAAGGAGTTTGCAAGAGTACAAAGCACTCTTTAATCGTCACTTAAAGGCGTTTTTTAGATTTTAGTTTTCAGTTTTCCGTTTATATGCGTGTTGAGATAGATGACAAGTCGGGCTTCTGCTTCGGCGTTGTGCGGGCAATCAACGAGGCCGAAAATGCACTGAAAGAGGGTGCGATAGCGTCGTTGGGCGATATTGTCCACAACCACATAGAGGTACAGCGTCTTGAAGCACTCGGACTGCGCACGATATCCAGAGAGGAGATCCCTTCGGTGGCGGGAGGCAGAATGTTGATTCGCGCCCACGGAGAGCCCCCAAAGACCTACGAGGTTGCCAAAAATCACAACATCACCATCATAGATGCCACCTGCCCTGTCGTGGCAGCACTGCAACGCAAGGTCAAGGAGGCGCATCAGAAGATGAGCGAGTGTGGTGGTTCGGTTGTTATCTTCGGTAAGCGCGGACACGCCGAGGTGGTTGGCTTGGCGGGACAAGCCGACGGCAACGTGGTGGTGGTTGAGAGCGAGGAGGACCTCTCACTGATAGAGTTGTCGCGCCCGATATATCTGCTGTCGCAGACTACGCAGAGCGTTACCGCCTTTCATCGCCTTGCCGATACCATTCGCAGTCGCGTCGGGGAGGGTATGCTCACGGTAGATGATACGATTTGTCGCAGGGTATCCTCACGAGAGGGGCATCTGCGAGAGTTTGCCCGCAACCACGATGTTATCGTCTTTGTATGCGGAGGCAAATCAAGCAACGGAAAGGTGCTGTACGAGATATGCCACGCCGAAAACCCTCGTTCGTACAAGATTGAGAGGCCGAACGAGTTGCAGAGAGAGTGGTTTGAGGGGGCAGAGAGCGTCGGAGTATGTGGCGCAACCTCCACCCCAAAGTGGCTTATGGAGAGGGTCGCGGTGGCGATATCCTCAATTGAGAATTAAAGGAATTTTGTATTAAAAAAGCCAATGGCTAATGGCCAATGGCTAAAAGCAATATAAAGTATGAAGCGTTATATTATTCGCAGTGTAAAATATCTTATCGCCTTGTGCGTTTTATATGTGGCGATTGTGGCGTTGATGCACTATTCGGGCAACCTGCAACACGTGGGTATCTCGTTTGCAGACCAGTGGGCGATTCTCTTCTCTACGTGGCGCGGTTGGACGATGGTGGGCGTAACGATTTTGTTGGCAGCGACCTATCCGAAGTTCGGATTTGTGAAGCGTCGTGTCAAGGGTAACCTTGCTCTGGACCGCGAGCAGATAGATGCCGCCTTTCGTGCCTCCGGCTTCAAATTTGTCGGCGCAGAGAGTGGGGCGTTGGTCTATCAGGCACAGGGTTTGCGTCGCTTGATGATGCTCTTTGAGGATAGGGTTGTAGTCCGCGAGGAGGAGGGCGTGTTGGTGTTTGACGGTATCCGTCGCGCAACCGTGCCTATCGCATTCTCGGCAGAGAGATTTATTGAGAGTAAGTATAGAAATGATGATTAGAAAGTGGGTTAAATATACGGCAGTAGCCACAATCTTGGGAGTGGTGGCGACAATCTGCATCTCGGCAGCGCAGAGCGACTTTAAGTTGGGGCGCAATATGGAGATTATGGTCAATCTTATGCGCGTACTCTACACACAGTATGCAGACGGGGTTGATGCCGACAAGATGTTGAAGAGTGGAGCGCAGGGCATAACCAAGGCTCTTGACCCCTACACCGAGTTTATACCGGAGGAGGACCTTCCCGACTTTGAGACGATGACCACAGGTCGATATGGCGGCATCGGCTCGCTTATCCGCAAGAGGGGCGACTACGTAACTATTGCCGAGCCATACCGAAACTCACCTGCCGACAAGGCGGGCTTTATGGCGGGAGATAGAATTGTCGCCATAGATGGAGAGTCGATGAAGGGGGCAGATGTTGAGGATATCAGCAAGCGTCTTCGCGGAGAGCCGAATACGACGGTCAAGATAACGATTGAGCGACTCCTTGACAGCACGCGCCACGAACACACCATTCGTCGCCAACGAATTACGATTCCGAGCATCTCCTACGTCGGATATGTAAGCGAGGGTGTCGGCTACATTCGCCACGAGGACTTTACCGACAAGTGCTATGACGATATGCGTGCCGCGATTCTGAAACTGCAAAGCGAGGGTGAGTTGAAGTCGCTGATTCTCGACTACCGCAACAATGGCGGAGGAGTCTTGCAGTCGGCAATAAAGATTGTCTCGCTCTTTGTGCCGAAGGGCACTGTCGTGGTTGAGACGAGAGGTCGCAAACAGACAACCCAAACACTTCGTACGGAGAATGAGCCTCTGTTGCCAAATATACCGTTGGCGGTGCTGATAAATAGAAATAGTGCCTCCGCAGCCGAGATTGTGGCAGGCGCGATACAGGACCTTGACCGAGGCGTTCTCTTCGGAGAGAAGAGTTTTGGTAAGGGTTTAGTGCAGGGTACTGCGGGGCTGGGCTACAATGCTCACTTGAAATATACCGTCGGCAAATACTACATTCCGTCGGGACGTTGTGTGCAGGCGGTGGAGTATGGCGAGGGTGGTCGCGCAAAGCCGATTGCCGACTCGCTGATAAACGAGTTCAAGACCTCGCGCGGCAGAAAGGTCTATGATGGTGGTGGTATTATGCCCGATGTGAAGGTTGCGCCGAGAACGATGAGCGACTTTGCTGCTGTCCTCTACCTTATCGGTGCGGTTGATGACTTCTGCGACGACTACACACGTCGCAACGGAGTGATTACGGCGGACAAGATGACCTTCTCCATAAACGACAAGGACTACGAGGCTTTCTCGGCTCTTGTTGAGTCGCGCGACCTCCCCTACAAGTCGGACTCGCGCCGTGCGTTGGAGGAGTTGAACAAGGCTCTGACCAAGGAGGAGAAGGTGGCTCTTGACGAGCAGTTGAAGTTGCTTGACAAGGGCATCAAAGATGATAAAAAGAGTCTGCTTGCTGCCAATAAGTCAGAACTCATAAAGTTGATAAATGCCGATTTGGTACGTCGCGCCTACTACGCTGACGGAAGCATCGCCCACTCGTTGCCAAGCGACACGTGCGTAGGCGAGGCGATAAAGATTCTCGGCAACAAGGAGGAGTATCTACGTATCCTCACATCACAAGACACTCAACGCAAATAGGGGTAGATGTTTCGCAGATTGCAAAGTATGGTATTGAGGCGAGGGAACACCATTATCCTCGCGGTAGCGACAATCTTGGTTGGGTTGTCGCTCCTTGTTACCAACATTATTGCAGAGCAGTTGCGCACCAAGGAGCAGCACGACGTGGAGTTGTGGGCTGCGGCGATGGAGCGCACAAACCTTGACACGACGGGCAACTACACCAACGACCCGCTGATTCAGGCGATTATCAACAACAGAAACAACATTCCGTTCATCATCACCGACGAAAACCTGCGCGTCATCTCGCACCACCTTATACCCGAGGAGGTTGTCAATGATGAGGAGAAGTTGCAGTCAGTGTTGGAGAAGATGGCGGAGGAGAACACCCCTATCGTGGTGCGATTTTGGTGGACACAACACCACAACCACATCATCTTCTACGGACGCTCCGTAACGCTTCGCACGCTCTACATCTTCCCATATATCCAGATGTTCCTCATCGTGGTCTTCGTGGTGATTATCTTGGTCGCCTTCCGCTCTGTAAAGCAGGGGGAGCAGAACCGAATCTGGGTGGGCTTGGCGAAGGAGACGGCACATCAACTCGGTACGCCTACCTCGTCGCTACTTGGCTGGATAGAGTTTCTGCGCGAACAGCCCGTAGATCAGATGGCTGTGGACGAGATGCAGAAGGACTTGGCACACCTGATGAAGATTGTGGACCGCTTCTCGAAGATTGGCTCCGAGTCGCCACTCACCACCGCCTCGCTGAACAGTGTTGTGGGTGGTGCTGTGATGTATTTCCGCAAGCGTGTGCCACGCAATGTAACCATCGAATATAACGGACTCGCCATAGATACGGTCAATGCCAACATCAACGAGGCACTCTTTGAGTGGGTAATCGAAAACCTCTTGAAGAATGCCCTTGATGCGTTGCAGGGACGAGGCGTTATAGATGTCAAGATAAGTTGCGACGCGAAGTATGCGTATGTGGATATCTCCGATACAGGCAAGGGTATCCCGAAGTCTAAATGGAAGAGCATCTTTGAGCCGGGATATACCACCAAGACACGCGGCTGGGGCTTGGGACTCTCGCTGTCAAGGCGCGTGATTGAGGAGTACCACAAGGGGCGTATCTCGGTGTTGGAGTCGGTGATTGGTCGCGGTACAACATTCCGCATCGCACTTAAACGCGCTTAAAAGGGGTATGGAGGAGAATCTGAATACTATATCCGCCGAAGAGGTGTTTGGCGCGGCAAACCGCCTTATAGTTGAGGGTGGAGAGGCTCCGTTTGGCGATATTGCCTCGCTTGGCGGACTCTACCAAGTAGCGATTGCTGTGGTTGCCGTAGTCTATCTCTTCACGGTGGTCAAGTTCTCGGACGTTCTCTTTTTTATACTCGGTTCGCTTGTCAAGACCACACAGCAACACGCCAACGACAAGGTTTACTCCTCGGTTATCAACAATGTTGAGCGTATGATGGCTCTTGTCGGCGTGGTGCTAATCGGACTTGCGGCGATGCGCTTCTCCATTACACCGGAGGGGGCGCGACTCTTTATGCCTCTACCACTCTCGCCGTGGGGGTTGTTTGGGGCGACAGCAAGCGGAGTGGCTCTACTCATTATAGCGGAGGTGGCTATACTATACCTTATACGCACGCTCGCGCACGAGAGGGAGATGTGGCAGACACTAACGCATACGAAGTTGCTCCATTTTAGTGCAATTATAACCCTTATCACACCGCCGATGTTGCTGGCTCTTCTCACGCAGGGCACGGGTGCTGTTGTGGCGTGTTGGGTGGCTTTCGCGCTCTGTTTCATTTCGTTAATAATCTTTGTCAAAGAGGTTTTTTCACTCTTTATTTTGCATAAGTTTTCACTTTTCCATTGTATTTTGTATCTTTGCACCCTGGAACTCTTCCCGTTATCGTTGCTGTTGGCTCCGATATTAAGGAGATAGGGATAGTGGAATTTTGAAAATTTATTTATGAGTCAAAACATCGAAAAGATTCTTGTAGCACAGCCGGCACCACCAATTATTGAGAAGTCTCCGTTCTATGAGTTGTCAAAGCGACTTGGATTACAGGTGGATTACAACCCCCTGATTAAGGTCATCGGAGTAACACCAAAGGAGTTTAGAAGCCAGCGTGTCAATATCCTCGACCATACTGCTGTGATTTTCACCTCGCGTACCACCATTGACAGCTTCTTCCATATCTGCGAAGATGCCCGCGTAACGGTACCCGAGACGATGAAGTATATCTGCTCCACCGAGAGCATTGCACTCTATCTGCAAAAGTATATCATCTACCGCAAGCGTAAAATCTCGTTTGCCGACGGCTCTTTCACGGGACTTATCGAGTTGATCGTAAAGCATAAGGCGGAGAAGATGTTGCTTGCATTGAGCGAGCCGCACAAGCCCGAAATTCCGGAGGCTCTGACTCGCCTCAACATCAACTACACCCCGATAATTCTCGCCAAGACCGTAACGACTGAAATATCTGCCGAGAAGTTGAAGGAGTACGATATGATTCTGCTCTACTCGCCTTGGGACGTGAAGAGTATCTGCGAGAAGATGCCGATTGAGGAGATTCCTATCGTTGCCACCTTCGGTGAGGGAACGTTGAAGAGTGCCGTTGAGCATAATATCCACGTCAGAGCAAACGCTCCTACCCCTACTGCACCATCGTTGGCAAAGGCTGTGGACCTCTATATTCAGAATGTGCGTAGCGGAAAGAGTATCTCCGACGTTGAGTTCGTGAGCGACGAGAGCAAGGAGGAGTTCTTGCGCAACCAGCAGAGCCGCCTCTCAAAGCGCGGACGCACCCGCAAAAGCACAAAATAGTAGCAATATATAGCACCACAAGAGTATGAAGGGGCAACTAACACTACCAAAGAGGGAGCGTCTTTGCTCGTTTGGGGCGTTACGTCGCCTTTTTAGTGAGGGCAAGGGGGGATTTGTCTATCCTTTGCGCTATGTGGTCTATGTTGAGGGGGCAACCGACGCCTCGGCAGAGGTGTTGTTCTCCACCCCGAAGAAGTTTCTTAAACGCGCCAATAAGCGCAATTTGGTGCGCCGCAGAATGCGCGAAGCATACCGCCTCAACAAGAGTATTCTGCTCGACAGCGGCAAGGAGTTTGAGGCTGATATCGCCCTTATCTACTCCACCAAGGAGGTGCTTGACTACCAAATCGTAGAGAATGCAATCAAAAAAATTCTTCGCAACATTGTGGAGCAGATGTAAGCGAATAGTGGCGCTGCCCTTTATTGGTGCTATTCGCTTCTATCAGTGTTGCATCTCTCCACTAACACCGCCGGCGTGCCGCTTTACACCGACATGCTCGCAATACACCTTGGAGGCTATCCGCAAGTATGGTGTCTTGAAGGGGTGTTGGCTTGGCGCGAAACGCATCGCCCGTTGCCACCCGTGGGGCGGCTCTGGTTACGACCCTGTACCATAGAACATATTTCATCTAAAAAGATAAAATTCGCACAATTATTGGACTAAATCGAGAGAAAAAAGGTCCTTTTATGATGTTGCGATTTTATACTCTATGCTTAATTCTATCCCTATATGCAGGTGTGGCTCTTGGATTTGATATCCGAGGGCGGGTTATTGACGCCACAACCCGACAGGGTGTCCCCTACGCCGCTGTGGTGGTTGAAGGGAGGAACGAAAAGGGGGCTGCCACAGACTCACTCGGACTATTTGTTATACGCGACGTTGAGGGTGGCATAGTACGCCTTGAAGCCTCCTCAATAGGCTATGCCTCCACCGTAACCCCCGAATATATCATCTCGCTATCTACGCCCCCAATAGAGATTGTTCTTGAAGAGAATAACACCCTGATTGAGGCGGTGGCGGTTGCCCCTCGCCCGATAGCACGCGATATAGCAAGTCCTATAAGTGTGCAAACAATTGGCATAGGTGAAATTGAGCGTAGCGCAGGCGCAAACCGCGATATTGCCCGCATTGTACGCACTCTGCCGGGTGTCGCCTTCTCGCCTATCGGCTACCGCAACGACCTTATTGTTCGCGGTGGCGGCCCCTCCGAAAATACCTTCTTCATCGACGGTATAGAGATACCCAACATCAACCACTTCGCCACACAAGGGGCGTCGGGAGGACCCGTGAGCATACTCAATGCAGACCTTATCCGTCAAGTCAAGTTCTACACCGGAGCCTTCCCCGTAGATAGGGGCAATGCGTTGAGTTCGGTGATGGAGATATCTTTGCGCGACGGCAACCCCGACAAGCAACGCTTCAAGGCAACACTCGGCGCGTCGGAGGCTGCATTTAGCGGAAGCGGACACTTTGACAAGATATCCACCTACACCTTCTCCGTACGACAATCATATCTGCAACTCCTCTTTAAGTTACTCGGTTTGCCCTTCCTGCCCAACTATATAGATGCGCAAGGCAAGGTGCGCATAACCCCCTCTCCACGCTACGAGATTGTGGTGTTGGGGTTGGTGGGCATCGACAATATGCGCCTCAATACCGACGAAAAGGGAGAGAGCAACGAGTATATATTGAGTTACCTTCCCAAAATTGAGCAGGAGACCTTTACTCTCGGAGCAACAATGCAACACTTCGGCGGTAAGCACATACAACGGTTGGCAATCGGTTACAGTTATCTTGCTAATCGTAACACCAAATATATAGACAACGACTCGTCGAGCGAAGATAATCTACGACTGCGACTTCGCTCCGTAGAGGGCAAAGGCTCTGTGCGGTTTGAGAACCGATCACTACTCGGAGGGTGGCGACTTCGTGAGGGTGTAGAACTCTCTTTGCGCCACTATACAAACCAAACACGACAACTCGTGGCGAGCGAAGCGGCAACCTACGCAACCTACAAGACAGACCTTCTCTTTATGGGTTACGCACTATTCTTCTCGGCAGATTACCTCTCGGCAAACGAGCGATTTTCCGCCTCTTTGGGGGTGCGATTTGATGGTAGTACCTACTCTTCCCGAATGTCCCGCTTGTGGCACCAAACCTCTCCACGCCTCGCCCTGTCTTATAACTTGGGCAAGGGGTTTGCCGTGAGTGGCAGCACGGGACTATATTATGAGTTGCCCCCACTTACCGCACTCGGATATCGTGTTGAGGGGGTGTTGGCTAACGGAAAATTAACATATATGGGAGTCTTCTCCTCGGCGGTAGGGGTGGAGTATGCTCTGCGCGATAGGCTGATAATATCTTTGGAGGGGTTCTACAAACGCTACTTTGATGTCCCTCTCTCGGTTGCGGACAACATTCCCCTGACCTGTAAGGGCAACGACTACGGAGTAACAGGCGACGAGGTGCTAATATCCTCGGCGCAAGGTCGCTCCTACGGTACAGAGTTGTCGCTACGGTGGCAGATACCCGGCAAACTAAACCTCGTTGGGGCTTTTACGCTCTATTGGAGCGAATATCGCAGCAACAGATACTCCGATTATATCCCCTCCTCGTGGGATAACCGCTGGATTGCGAATGTCAGTGCCACCTATGACCTGCCTCGCAGATGGAGCATTGGTGCAAAGTTAAGCGCGATAGGTGGTGCGCCATATACCCCTTACGACGAGGAGCAAACCGCATTGAAGAACTATTGGGACGCGGTAGGACGGGCAAAGTTGGACTATTCGCGATATAACGAGGAGCGACTACGACCATTTGTGCAACTTGATATTCGTGTCGATAAGGTGTGGCAGTTTCGCCGCTGGGGCTTGGGCATCTATCTTGATTTGGAGAATGTTACATTCAGCGAAATCACACTGCCCGATGCACTTATAAGCACGGGAGAGATAGAGAACCCGACCTCCCCCATCTCGGAGCAACGCTATCGCCTGAAAAGGATCTCCCAACGCAACGGCACTCTAATACCGACCATCGGCATAAATGTTGAGTTTTAACACCCACTACCACCCCAAACCCAACCCCAAGCCTTTTAGAGATGGTGTTTTCAAGCCTATTGTGATTGTGGCGGATTGACTACTGCACAGATAAGGTCTGCTCCGCTTAACGCCTTTTCCTTGAAGTCCTCGGCAGAGAGAGCGCAAGCATTACTTACAATGTGATTGACTTCGCTTCGCTCGTCTTTCACTGCGTCGGCTCGGCAATAGTAAGGCAGGCGGAATTGACGCAGTCGCTACGCTTTACTGCGTCTTTCCCGCACGGAACCTCGGATATAAACAGGCCTCATTGGCAAGTTCTGCGTAGCAGAATATCTTTTGCGATATAGGCAGTTGTAAGTGTGCAAGCACCCGCAACTGCTTATATTACAAAAGCCACCCCTTTCGGAGTGGCTTGCCAATGATGCTTGCTTGCATCGCTCGTGATTCCGGCGGGGCTCTAAATCATCTTCATAACCACCTTATACACAGCTTTACTGCAACTTTTAATCTACATATGGTCTCACATAGGTCTCAGAAAAATAGTGCCTTATTCGCGAAGGTAATAGTTATTACTGATTCTCCAAACTATATTCAATAGATTCTTAATACCAAATCTAATGTGTCAATATCAAATCCTTATAATACTCTTATTATCAACAATATAATTGAGATTGTTCCTAACTATTTGTTCTCTTATTATATTTCTCTTTCTATTCTTAATTTTTTATTTCTATTTTAATCTATAATAATAACTATTCTATACTATTTTAGATATTGATGTATAGATTCTATTATTTAATGATTCATATTGTCTTTTTCTCTTGAATGATTCATTACTCATTCTATTCTTAACAGTAGTTTTTAATTCAACATTTCTCCTCTTTGATGTGACAATATTTGCATTGTGTTAGTTTAATACTTAACCCTATATCATATAACCATAAAATTTGTGACTCATTCACTCAAACTATTAAAACAGCAGATGTCTTATCGTTGTGGGAGTTTTGTTCTATAATATAGATGATGAATCTTTTGTTTGGTGATTGGGAAATAATCGGATTGGAGAATGAGAAGATAAGAGGAGTGAGTGATGTGTTAGGGGTAAATAAAAACTCCCCAAGATATGATAGGGAGTAGAAGGGGAAGATGGGAGGGGTTATGATTTTCTTAATAATCTATATCTTCTTTTGTTGCTTGCTTCATATAGTTTCCTTTTGACTTTTTCTTTTTGTCCTTCAGAAATCACTGGAACAAAATCTTCACTTTTGAGTGCTGCAACAGTAATCATTATCAAGTCTATAATCTCTTCAATTGTAAGCAAAGCCATTGACACTGGTTCTATTTCACCATAACCCTCTTCATAACACTCCCTAATTAACCTGTTTAGTTTTCTTCTATTTGTTGTATTCATAACTGTTTTTATTTTATTTATATAGGTATTTTTGAGGGGTGAAATAAAAACCTCCCTAACGAAAGGTTAAGGAGGTTGCAGAAGTATGTTATGATGTATAATTAGGGAAGTCCTATTTTGCATCATCAAATATGTCTGGGCAGCTGTCCTTTACATATTGCAAATAACCTAAACTACAAAAGTCATATTCACCAACAGACAACCTTTGCTTAAAATCTATTTCAACTTTCTCTAACTCTTCACAAAAAAGGTTTTCAAATTCACTACTTGCAACAGCTACATCAGGGTATTTTTC
>JAFXHB010000117.1 GCA_017536605.1 Alistipes sp. | reverse complement strand
GTCGTGATGAGAAGTTTGAGGTGCGCACCCGTTGGGGTATCTCAAAGGACGTGTTGTGTGTAGGCAAGGAGACCTCATTCAAATTCGTAGAGGAGGTTCTCGCAGAGGTTATCGAACTCTTCCCTTCCAAGTATATCCACATCGGCGGAGATGAGTCGCCTCGTGATCGTTGGAAGGAGTGCCCTCACTGTCAGGCACGTATCAAGGCAGAGGGCTTGAAAGATGAGAATGAGTTGCAGAGTTACTTTATGCACCGCGTAGAGAAGTGGCTCTCGGAGCACGGTCGTCGCATTATTGGTTGGGACGAGATTATCAAGGGAGGCATCAACAAGAGTGCAACCATAATGCTGTGGAACGACAGCCAGCGTCAGAAGGCGACAACCCTCGGCAATGATGTGATTCTTTCGCCAAAATACTTCTGCTACTTTGACTACTTCCAGACCACTCGCCCATACGTAAATCGCGAGGGAACGCTCTTTAAGGATAGAATCTTGACACTCCGCAAGGCATACAGCCTTAACCCATACGAGAACCTCAAACCAGAGGAGTATAAGCATATTAAGGGCGTTCAGGCAAACCTCTGGACAGAGTATATCTCGACCTTTGATAAGGTACAGGTGAAACTCTTGCCTCGTCTTGCTGCGACCTGTGAGGCTGCGTGGACAAGTGCTGACAAGAAGGACTTTAAGGACTTTGCGCGTCGTTTAGAGTATATGCGAAAACTCTACGACAAGGAGGGCTACAAGTACGCTACATACTTCTTTGATGGTGTTGATGAGTATTAGTAGGCAATAGATTCTGTCGGACGTACGTTTAGAAATCAACTATGAAGAGGCTTCTTATATTGTTATTTGCTACTGTCGTTGCGTGGGGCTGTCAGCCGTCATCATCGAGCGAAGTGTCGTATCGTAAAACTCTCGGCACGCCACCCGATACGGAGATATGGTACACCTCCAACGATGGCACGATGATTACTACTCTTGACGAGCGACTATTCAACGTGAATATCACGGAGCATACTTACGACAATGGTGTCGGTGTAATCCGCTTTGATGGGGCATTGACCACGATTGGTGATGAGGCGTTCTATGGTTGTAACAGAGTGGATAATATATCACTTCCGCGTAGCGTGGAGAGTATTGGCAGTCGGGCGTTTTATGACTGCAATGCCTTGGACTGCATATCGCTCGGAGGTGCATTGCGCGAGTGCGGTGATAGAGCCTTTGAGGGTAGTTTCAACCTTACGACAGTACATATCGCCGACCTTGCATCGTGGTGCAAAATTGCCTTTGACGGAGAGCGTTCCAACCCGATATACTTCGCTTCGCTTGTCTGCCTTGACGGAAAGCCGGTTAAATCGTTGTCCATTCCGGAGGGGGTTACCTCAATTGGTAAATACGCCTTCTGTAACCTTGTTGCCATAACCTCCGTATCGCTGCCGGCATCGTTGGCTTCGGTGGGCGAAGGGGCTTTTAAGGATTGTTTGCTGTTGGAGAGAGTTACTATCTCCGATGCGAAGAGGTGGTGTTGTGTTGAGTTTGAAGATATCTACTCAAATCCTCTCTACTACGGCGGTGAACTATATCTGAAAGGGACTAAATTTACAACTTTGACGGTTGAGAACGATGTAACGGAGATTGGACAGTACGCCTTTATAAATTGTACGTCGCTCAATACGGTGAACGTAAGTACAAGTGTCAAGCATATCGGCGAAGGGGCATTCTCGGGCTGTCGCTTCCTTACAAAGGCGGTGCTTGGTATAGGTGTTAAGAGTATTGGCGATGAGGCATTCCGTAATGCGACCTCAATGCGTCAAGTTATTATAGGTGAGTTTGTTAGTACGATTGGTGAGAGGGCGTTTATGAACTGTTCATCACTGCAATACATCTACTGCGACAATATAACACCTCCGCTGTTGGAGGACTCCTATACGTTTGCTTATGGGGCAACTTTAAGACGAATATATGTACCACAGGAGTCGCTCTACGAGTACAAGGAGTCGCCTATGTGGGAGCAGTACGCCGACGATATCTACCCTTATGAGTAGCGGGTGAATACAACTTCAAGCAATAATAGTGTGTCTAATAATTTTTAGACGCACTTTTTTTTGATTTTTTTGTGCGACTTTTTATTTTTGACACAAATTGACAAAAATATGCACTTCCTTTGTACCAGAAACAGAAACCAACAAAGACTAAAAGTTATGGGAAAGAGTTACAAAATGAGGTGCAAGCACTGTGGAGCAGAGTTTTTGCACATACGTAGAGGAGTCTTTGGCGTATTGCGAGAGTGTGATTATTGCGATAGCCATATAGTAACCGAGATTTCAATTCGTTGTCCGCAATGTGCGCGTCGTATGAATCGCACCGAGGAGGAGTTCCGAAGTCAGATAATGGCGATGATGGCGTGGGCATAGCGTAGAAAAAGGGTGCAGACAATAATAAATTGACTAAATTTTTTTAAGAATAGAGCGATTTTCTGCAAAAAAATAATTAACTTTGAGAAAAGTTTGCCTATCGGAAATGGGGCAAAGTATATACAACAGCGTAAAACAATAAAAAACAATATATTATGTCAGAGAAACAACAACCTAATGCCGAGAAGATTAAGGTCTTGCAGGCAGGGATTTCAAAGATTGAGAAGGATTTTGGCAAAGGCTCAATTATGTATATGAAGGAGGTCGCCGAGGACGTTCCTGTGATTCCTACGGGCTCAATTACACTTGATACGGCTTTGGGCGTAGGTGGATATCCTCGTGGTCGTATCGTTGAGATATACGGTCCGGAGTCGTCGGGTAAGACAACATTGGCGATTCACGCGATTGCCGAGGCGCAGAAGCAGGGCGGTGTAGCAGCCTTTATAGATGCAGAGCACGCCTTTGATAGTTACTACGCGCAGAAGTTGGGTGTGGATATTGAGAACCTGCTTATTTCACAGCCTGATAATGGTGAGCAGGCTCTTGAAATTGCCGATTCGTTGATTCGTTCCAGCGCGATAGATATTATCGTTATAGACTCGGTTGCGGCACTCACTCCAAAGGCGGAGATTGAGGGCGAGATGGGCGACGCGAAGATGGGTTTGCAGGCTCGTTTGATGTCGCAGGCATTGCGTAAATTGACTTCCAGCATCGCCAAGACCAAGACCGTATGTATCTTTATCAACCAGTTGCGCGATAAAATTGGCGTGATATATGGCAACCCGGAGACCACTACGGGAGGTAATGCGTTGAAGTTCTATTCGAGCGTGCGTATTGACATTCGTCGTACTTCGGTCATCAAAGATGGCGAGGAGCAACTCGGTACTCGTACCCGCGTGAAGGTTGTGAAGAATAAGGTGGCACCTCCATTCAAGAAGGCGGAGTTTGATATTATGTTTGGCGAGGGTATCTCAAAGATTGGCGAGATTTTAGACTTGGCAGTTGATTACGATATCTTGAAGAAGGCGGGCTCGTGGTTCTCGTATGGCGACAAGAAGATTGGTCAGGGACGCGATGCCGTGAAGGAGTTGCTGACGGAGGATAAGGCTTTGTGCGACGAGATTGAGGCAAAGTTGCGCGAGGCGATGAAGAAATAGTGTTGTAGATGGTCAGAGGCGGAGTAGAGTAGTTCTTGCCTCTGACCATTGAGGCTTCAATTATATACTATATGAGTTACACAGCGGAGGATGAAAGGCTGATAGATGCGGCCTATCAAGAACTTATCGAGTCGTGCAAGAAGATTTGCAAAAACGACGAAGATTGGAACTACATAAAGCGTGCTTTCTTCTTGGCGAAGGAGGCGCACTCCGGGGTAAGGCGTCGTTCGGGCGAACCTTACCTTCTGCATCCTATTGCTGTGGCGCAGATTGTTATCAAGGAGATTGGTCTGGGCGTTAAGTCTGTCGTGGCGGCTCTCCTGCACGATGTGGTGGAGGATACCGACTACACGGTGGAGGATATTGAGCAGATTTTCGGCACGAAGGTCGCCTATATGGTTGATGGACTGACCAAGATGTCGGGCGTATTTAATGCCGACACGTCGGAGCAGGCGGAGTATTTCCGTAAGGTGCTGCTTACGCTCTCGGACGACGTGCGCGTTATCCTGATAAAGATTGCAGACCGCCTTCACAATATGCGTACTCTGCAATATATGCCTCTCAACAAGCAGGTCAAAATCACGGGCGAGACGATCTACCTCTTTGCTCCTTTGGCGTATAGACTTGGTCTTTATCCGATTAAGAGCGAGTTGGAAGACCTGTGTATGAAGTACCGCTTCCCAACCGAATATGAGCAAATTAGCGCAATGGTAGAGGAGAGTGCCGAGAAACGTCAGGAGTATATAGACCGATTCTGCGCCCCTATTATTGAGACGCTTGACAAGAATAATATCGAATACGAAATATCGGGACGTGTGAAGAGCGTCTATTCCATCTGGACAAAGATGCAACGCAAGCAGATACCGTTTGAGGAGATATACGATATCTTTGCGATACGCATCGTATTTAAGGCTCTTCCGTTCCCGTCCGAAAAGACACAGTGTTGGCAGATATACTCTTCTATTACAGACCTTTACGCGCCAAAACAAGATCGTCTGCGCGATTGGATAAGTATGCCGAAGGCGAATGGCTACGAGGCGTTACACTCAACCGTTATGGGTCCTGATGGACGCTGGGTAGAGGTGCAGATTCGCACACAGCGTATGGAGGATATTGCCGAGCGAGGCTTCGCAGCGCATTGGAAGTACAAGAAGGCTACGCTGTCGCAGAACGACGATGCCTTTGACACTTGGCTGAAAAAGATACGCGATGCCTTGAATAGCCCTACCGAGAATGCGGTGGAGTTCCTTGACAATTTCAAGTTGTCGCTCTATACCTCCGAGATTACGGTATTTACCCCGAAGGGCGAACAACGCCAACTTCCGAATGGTGCAACGGCGTTGGATTTCGCCTACGATATCCATACAAAGGTGGGCGACAAGGCTATCGGAGCGAAGATTAACCACAAAATAGAGCCGATTACAAAGCCTCTGAAATGGGGCGATCAGATAGAGATTATTACGGCCGATAGTGCCAAACCAAAGGCGGAGTG
>JAFXHB010000116.1 GCA_017536605.1 Alistipes sp. | reverse complement strand
TGAGTGGATTGAGTCGCGACGTGAGGAGATGCTCGCATTCTGGATAAAGGTAGAGAGTGGCGAGATACCATTGCGCGTAACACACAACGACACAAAGATAAACAACATCCTCTTTGACAAGGAGGGCAAGGTACTCTGTGTTATTGACCTTGATACTGTGATGTCGGCACCTGCGCTTAACGACTTCGGCGATGCTATTCGCACCTATGCCAACACAGGAGCAGAGGACGCGGAGGATCTCTCGACCGTATCGCTCTCGTTGCCTATGTTTGCCGCCTATGCCGATGGCTACCTCTCACAGCGTGCAACCACACTTACCAAGTCGGAACTTGACCATCTCGCATTCTCGGCTCGTTACATCACATTTGAGCAGGTTTTGCGCTTCTTGATGGACTACATCAACGGCGATACATACTACCGCATTAAGTCGCCTAACCACAACCTCGTGCGTACTCACGCACAGTACGCACTCTTGCAGAGCATCGAGGCTCAATACGACAAGATGTGTGAGATAATCAAGACCGCAGCCGCTAAATATCTTGCATAATGAAGATTCAAAAGATAGATTTGGCAGGGCGCACCCTTGACGAGGTATTTGAGGGCATCGCACCAGAGAAGATTGCCTGCTGCAACTGGGCAGAGGAGTACCCCTACGCCCCATCGGTGCAGTTCAGAATGTTCCATACGGGCGAGAAACTATATCTTCGCTACGACGTTGAGGAGATGTACACCGCCGCCCGCGTAGCCGAAGATAACGGAGAGGTGTGGACAGACTCGTGTTGCGAGTTCTTCCTCTCGTTAGACGGCGAGGCGTACTACAACGTTGAGACGACCTGCATCGGTCGTATGTTGATTGGTTATCGCGCCAAAGGTCAGGATGTTATCCACGCCGGCGACGATGTCCTCTCACAGGTAGAGCGCATCACAACAATCGGCAGCGAGCCATTTGAGGAGCGTGTGGGTGACAACCGTTGGAGCCTGACACTCGGACTCCCGACTGCCATTATGCACCAACACAAGGTGGAGAGTTGGGACGGCTTGAAGTTGAAGGTTAATCTATACAAGTGTGGAGATAATCTTACAAAACCGCACTTCCTCTCTTGGAAGCCGATTTCGTTACCTCAACCTTGTTTCCACTGTCCGGAGTTCTTCACTGCGATAGAGTTGGAGTAGAGAAAAACACCTAAACAATAGATGAAGATGCCCGACCACGAAAGTAGTCGGGCATCTTCATTTGTATCACATCTCCTACAATAGGAATTTCAGCAGAAATAGTGCTGCCAACACATAGGTAGATATCGAAATTTTGCGATAGTTACCACTAAAAAGATTTATGGCTACATAACTCAACACGCCGAAGATAATACCATCGGATATGCTATAAGTCAATGGCATCATAATAATACATATAAAGGCCGGTATCGCCTCTATATAGTTGGTGAAGTCGATCTTTGAAACTCCCGACATCATCATCACGCCGACAAGAATCAAGACAGGAGCAGTAGCCGAACTTGGCAACGAAAGGAACAGAGGGGCGAAGAATAGACATAGCAGGAAGCAACACGCTGTAACCACAGCGGTAAGGCCACTGCGCCCACCTTCCGACACGCCTGCGGCACTCTCGACATAGGTGCCGACAGTACTTGTGCCGAGCATTGCACCCGCCGTAGTACCGATTGCATCGCACATAAAGGCTTGACGAATACGGATCGGATTGCCATCTTTGTCCAACATATCGGCCTTTGCCGACACCCCAATAAGCGTTCCAATAGTATCGAAGAGGTCGATAAATAACAGCGTGAATACCACTATAAACATATCCTTCGAGAGTATGTGTCCCCACTCGAACTTGCAGAATATAGGCTCTATGCTTGGTGGTGTACTAACGACACCTATAAACTTTGTTACACCCATCGGCACACCTATAACAGCCGTCAAGAGGATACCTATAAGCAAGGCACCTTTAACCCTTTTAACCAAGAGTATCGAGGTTATAATAAGGCCTAGTACAGAAAGGATTGTAGCCGGTGCGCCTACATCGCCTAGTTCAACCAATGTCTTTTCATGTCCAACAACAAGTCCCGAATTTTGCAGACCGATAAAGGCTATAAAAAGACCTATACCGACCGATATAGACTCTCGCAAGCACCTCGGCAACGCATGCACAATCTTCTCTCGCAAATTTGTAACGGTAAGCAAGATAAAAATCAACCCCTCAATCAACACTGCCGTCAGGGCAAACTCCCACGAATAGCCCATCTTCCCACAAACGGTATAGGCAAAGAAGGCATTCAAGCCCATACACGGAGCCAGAGCAAATGGTAGTTTGGCATACAATCCCATCAGGAGCGTAGGGATAACACTTGCCAAGACTGTGGTGGTGAATACTGCTCCTCTATCCATACCCGTACTGCCCAATATGTCGGGATGCACGGCGAGAATATATGCCATCGTAAGGAAGGTTGTTATTCCGGCAACTATTTCGGTCCTCACATTAGTCATCTTTCGGTCTAATCCGAAGATTTTTTCCAGGGTCATATCGTTTATGATTTTAGATGCTCAACTGCGACACAAAGATAGAGGATAAATCTCATAGAGATTTACCCTCCACCAAAAAGATATACAC
This sequence comes from Alistipes sp., assembly GCA_017536605.1. Taxonomy (GTDB): domain Bacteria; phylum Bacteroidota; class Bacteroidia; order Bacteroidales; family Rikenellaceae; genus Alistipes. Next base: position 845 of record JAFXHB010000116.1, on the reverse strand, counting down.
ATATTAACAACAACCGCCACACTCCAAGTCAAAAAAGCGAGCCCGCAGCATACCCACGAAACATAAAACACATTTTGAGTGAGCTATTTTTGAGATAAACAAGAAGCCCGATGCACAGCATATATACGAAACAGAAAAAGCCTTTTAAGCAGATGGTTGCAAGGCTTGCGAAAATCCCCGAGGCTGGGGAATACTTAATTGTATTTCCCTGTCTCGGGGATTGAGCGTAACGCAGCAAACGCTGCTTAAAAACTTTTTTATTTCTTGTCAGAAGTCGTGAGGTGTGGTGCATCGCAAAAGAGAAGACCTCTGGATAGTACACAATCTCTAAAAAATCAGAAATGATTGAGGGAATTTCTTGCCAAACAAGAAGCCCGATGCGCAGCATAGTAAACCTATGTGAGCAATCGGGCTATCGAAGCGCAGCTCAAAAAGAGCCAATCAAAATACGTTTTTGTTAGCGCGTATTTTTAGCGAGGAAATTTCGCGCCAAACGAAAAAGCGAGTCCGCAGCATAGTAGACCTATGTGAGGAACTCGCTTATTGAAGAGCGGTGCGAAATTTACCGCTAAAAATATGCGCTATGCGCCGAAGTTATCGTACAAGATATTCTCCGGTGGCACTCCGAGAGAATCAAGGAGTTTCTCTACCGCGCCGACCATCATCGGAGGTCCACACATAAGGTAGATACAACCCTCTGGGTCATCGTGGTTTTTGAGGTAGTTCTCGAAGAGAACATTGTGAACGAAGCCTACCTTGTAATCAACGCCTGCTGCATCTGCCTCCGGATCCGGACGGTCGAGAGCAAGGTTGAACTTGAAGTTAGGGAACTCGCGCTCAATCTC
>JAFXHB010000115.1 GCA_017536605.1 Alistipes sp. | reverse complement strand
TTAACGCCTTTCCTGTGCCGCTTGCCGCGGGGGCTTTGCAAAACTGCGCTCCGCAAAAGGCTTCGCCCCTCTTTTGTGTTTTGTTCCCCGTGTCTGCAAATGAATTTGCGCCACGAGTCCCCAAAAACAAAAAGAGTGTCAATGACACTCTTTTGCTTCGCTTGTTTTGTCGGGGTACCAGGATTGGCTACTTCGCAGACTTGGTCTGCTCCGTTTAACGCCTTTCCTGTGCCGCTTGCCGCGGGGGCTTTGCAAAACTGCGCTCCGCAAAAGGGCTTCGCCCCTCTTTTGTGTTTTGTTACCCGTGTCTGCAAATGAATTTGCGCCACGAGTCTCAAAAAAACAAAAAGAGTGTCATTGACACTCTTTTGCTTCGCTTGTTTTGTCGGGGTACCAGGATTCGAACCTGGGACCCTCTGGTCCCAAACCAGATGCGCTAACCGGACTGCGCTACACCCCGTTGCTGTATTGCGAGTGCAAAGGTAGATAAAAAAAAGTTATCTGCAAATTTTTTTGAAAAAAAAGTTAATTTTTTCACTCTTAACACCAATCTTTTGCTCTTAAAGAACCTCTACCTATATATTATATATGGTGTTTATCGGTTTTTATACATCTCCTCGTAGAAGTGTTGGTAGTCGCCGGAGGTGATGTTGTCTAACCACTCCTGATTGTCAAGATACCAGCGAACGGTCTTCTCTATCCCCTCCTCAAATTGTAGCGACGGCTCCCAGCCGAGTTCCTGTTGGAGTTTGGTGCTGTCAATAGCGTAGCGCAGGTCGTGTCCTGCGCGGTCTGTAACGTAGGTTATAAGGTCGAGTGATGCCCCCTCCTTGTTGCCGAGTTGGCGATCCACGACCTTGATAAGTAACTTTACAATATCTATATTCTTCCACTCGTTGAAGCCTCCGATATTGTAGGTGTCGGCAACTTTGCCCTTGTGAAAAATAGTATCTATTGCGCGGGCGTGGTCCTCGACATACAACCAATCGCGTACATTCTCCCCCTTGCCATATACGGGCAGAGGCTTACGGTGGCGTATGTTGTTTATGAAGAGTGGTATCAACTTCTCGGGAAATTGGTATGGTCCATAGTTGTTGGAGCAGTTTGTAACGATAGTAGGCACGCCGTAGGTGTCGTGATACGCCCTAACGAAGTGGTCGGACGATGCCTTTGAAGCCGAGTATGGAGAGTGTGGGTTGTATGGCGTATCCTCTCGGAATAACTCCTTATTCATTGCAAGTGCGCCATATACCTCGTCGGTAGAGATGTGATAGAAGAGTTTGCCCTCATATCTTTCGGGCAGGCTCTCCCAATAGAGTTTTGCCGCTTGGAGTAGTGAGAGTGTGCCCATCACGTTTGTACGAGCAAAGGTAAAAGGGTCTTTGATGCTGCGATCAACGTGGCTCTCGGCAGCAAGGTGTATCACGCCGTCAATCTTGTGCTGCTGCATCAGTGCGAAGACGAGGTCGAAATCACAAATATCGCCCTTGACAAAGGTGTAGTTCTGCGCCTGCTCAACATCTTTGAGGTTGGCGAGGTTACCCGCATAGGTTAATTTATCAAGGTTGATAATGTGGTAGTGTGGGTACTTCTGCACAAAGAGGCGCACTACGTGTGAGCCTATAAAGCCCGCACCGCCTGTAATCAAAATACTGCGTTGATACTCCATTATTTTACTCTTTTAATCTCTCAATACACTTTTTAAGCGACTCCTGCCACTCGGCAATCTCTATGGAGAAGGTCTGCATAATCTTCTCCTTTGACAAGACCGAATATCGTGGGCGCAGAGCCTTTGTTGGATACTCATCGCTTCGGCACGGCGTAATTACGCAGTTGGTGTTGCCCGATAGGCGAGCAATCTCAACGGCGAAGTCGTACCACGAACATACCCCCTCATTTGAGAAGTTGTATGTGCCACACTTGGATAGTTGGTTGCTCTCAATAATATGCACAATAGCCTTGGCAAGGTCGCCGGCATAGGTCGGTGTGCCAACTTGGTCGCAAACCACCCGCAGTGAACTCTCTGTTGCGGAGAGGCGACGCATTGTCTTGCAGAAGTTGTGCCCGAATTGTGAGTAGAGCCACGAGGTGCGAATTATGATGTGGCGACACCCAGCCTCAATAATGGTACGCTCTCCCGCCAACTTTGTTACACCATAGATGTTGAGTGGGGCGGGCGCACTATCCTCCGTATAGGGCGAAGTTGCTTTGCCGTCAAAGATGTAGTCGGTGGATATATGTATAAGTGTGGCGTTGTACTTGGCGCAACTCTCTGCGATATTGGCTACGGCAAGGTGATTTATCATATCGGCAACGTCGGCCTCCTCCTCTGCCTTATCTACGGCGGTATAGGCAGCGCAGTTTACCACCACGTCAATCTTCTCGTGCCTGAAAATCTCATCAACGGCTGCGTCGGAGGTTATATCCAACTCGGTTACATCGGTAAAGATGTAACGATGCCGGCTTCCGTTGCTCGCTTCGCGTAGAGCGTTGCCAAGTTGCCCGTTTGCCCCTGTGATGAGAATGTTCATTGCCTAATATAAGTTCTTATTGTAATCAAAGATATGCGGTAACTCGGCAAGTGTCGGGTTGTTGCTATCCTTTGCCGAGAGGAGTATCTTGTCGCGCGGAATCTGCCAATCTATGCCTATCTCCATATCGTTCCACGCTACTGCACCCTCGCTTTCGGGGGCGTAGTAGTTGTCGCTCTTGTATTGGAATACTGCCTCCTCGCTCAATACGGCAAAACCGTGCGCAAAACCACGCGGAATAAATACCTGACGATGATTCTCGTCGGATAACTCTATCGCCACATATTTGCCGAATGTGGGCGAGCCGTGTCGTATATCCACCGCAACATCAAGCACGCGCCCCTTTACTACACGCACCAACTTGCTCTGCGTATATGGAGGTCTCTGGAAATGAAGCCCTCGCACCACTCCGTACGACGACTTTGACTCGCTGTCCTGCACGAAGTGCGTGTCGCAGACCCTCTCGCGAAACTCTCGTTCGGAGAAACTCTCGAAGAAGTAGCCTCGTGAGTCCTTGAAGAGTTTAGGCTCAATGATTGCCACGCCCTCTATATCGCATCGTAAAACCTCCATTATCGCCTACCTTTTACCAAATTTATCATATATTGACCGTATGCGCTACCCTTCATAGGCTCGGCTAAACGAATCATATCTTCATCGGATATCCACCCCTTGCGCCACGCAATCTCCTCCAAGCAGGCAACCTGTACACCCTGTCGGCTCTCGATAACCTCAATAAAGCGCGAGGCATCAAATAGAGATTCGTGTGTTCCGGTATCAAGCCACGCAAAGCCACGTCCTAACACTTGGAGTGTCAGTTCTCCGCTGTTGAGGAACGCCTCATTTACGGAGGTTATCTCCAACTCTCCGCGCTGCGAAGGGGTTACACCTTTTGCCACCTCAACCACTCTGTTCGGATAGAAGTACAGACCGACAACGGCGTAGTTTGACTTTGGCTCGCTCGGCTTCTCCTCAATAGAGAGAACATTACCCTTATCGTCAATCTCGGCAACCCCGAAACGCTCCGGGTGCTGTACGGCGTATCCGAAGATGGTAGCCTTATGCTCCTCTTCAACGGTGGCTACCGCCCTCTGCAACATACCCGTAAAGCCTTGACCATAGAAGATGTTGTCGCCCAAGACAAGACACACCGAGTCGTTGCCGATAAACTTCTCTCCGATAATGAAGGCTTGCGCCAAGCCGTCGGGTGATGGTTGCTCGGCATACTCAAAGCGCACACCATAGTCCGAACCGTCGCCGAGTAGGCTACGGAAAGAGGGCAGGTCGTGAGGGGTTGAGATTATCAAAATCTCGCGTATCCCCGCCAACATCAGAGCCGAAATAGGGTAGTAAACCATCGGTTTGTCGTAGATAGGCAACAACTGTTTGCTCACCCCCTTGGTGATAGGGTAGAGCCGTGTGCCGCTGCCTCCTGCAAGAACGATACCTTTCATATTGTTAAGTGTGTTAATTCAAAAAATGTTGGTCGAGATTTGCTAACGCTCAATCTTTTCAATCTCCTCCGCCTTAATATCTATAACTGCTGCGCAGACACCATCTATCTGAATGGTAAATCGGCGCGACCTCTTACCTTGAATCTTTACCAAACGCCCCTCAACACCTTTCAGTGAGCCTTGTGTAAAGCGTACCTTCTCTCCAAGGGCGAAATCTACACTCTCGGAAGCACTCTTCACCTCTCCTCCATTTTCGCAAAGGCGGATAAACTGCTCCATCTCGGCGGTAGGAACCTCTATTGGGGTGTTGCGCCCCTCAATAGGGCGGGTAATGTAGTGCAGGTATGATATTTTAGCCTTTTGTGATTGTATGACATCGCGCTCTGCAAATACGAAGATAAGGTCGCGCAAAGTTGGTACCATATCTATTTTTATGCGGTGCCCTCTCTTTGTCTGACGTTGGCGCATAGGGATAAAACTCTCAATGCTCATTGCATCAAGAGTGCGTTGTGCCATCATATTTCGTCCGTATGTGGCACGCATCGCAAACCATCTTTTGTCGCCCTCGTTCATAAATCTCTCTGCACAATGCCCTACAATAGCGCAAATATATAAAAAATGGCTAAAAGAGAGAAGAAAAAAGTGAATTTATCTGTTATCTCCAAACTATTTTGTCGAGCCATCTACCTCTACAATCTCGCCCTTTGCCACATACCACAGGTAACCCTTGACACTTCTGTAACCCATATCGCGGAGCGCGGAGATATATTCGCTCACCTGCTCCTTATGCGATTGCGTCGGCTTTCCGAACTTATAGTCCACCACTACCGCCTTGTCGCCACATCGCATTATGCGGTCAGGGCGTTTCGCGCTATCTTTTGGGCGAATTATGCTGCGCTCACGGTCGATATTCTCCCACTTGTCGCTAAACCACTCGCCTGCTATTGTGGTGTTGAGTGTGGTGGTAATCTGCTCAATCAAGTCGTCGCGCTCACCCTTTGATAGAGTACCCTCCAACTCCATATTTTCAAGTGCTGCGACTATATCTTCACGTGTTGATGCGTTCTCAAAGGCGCGGTGCAACTTGATGCCCATACTGCGTGGTGAGAGGTTGTCGTCTTGCTCCTCGCCAAAATAGCGAGATGTTGAGGTGCGGAACTTTACTCCGATTGGTGAGGCGTAATACTCGTCCAACAATATATTCGTAACGCTCTTCTCCTCCTCATTATTTCCCATCTTTATCTCGGGAGTTTCAAACTCGCCCAAGATGTAGTGAATCAAACCTTCGCTATCGGTTGTAGTATGCTCTTTGATGGCATTCAGCAGCAATGCGCCGACATTGTTTGATGCCTTCCTTGATTGGGAGTAGAAGATATGTAGTTGCTCCTTTGCTCGTGTGGTTGCCACATAGAGCATATTCACAGCATCAACAAAGGAATAGACCTTCTCGTGATAGAAACCATCGGCGAAAAGAGTCTGCTCCATATCCTTCTTGTACTGTACAGGGAAAGGTCCTAAATCGGAGAGTCTGCTATTAGCCGAAGGCTCTGCCCAAACGATGTTTGTTGTGGAGTATTGGTTATCACTCTTCGGTGTGTACATCCAAGAGCAGAACGGTATGATAATAACCTTGTTTTCAAGACCTTTTGACTTGTGTATGGTCATAATCTCAATGGCTCGGTCGCTCTTCTCTATGCGTACCGATTGCTCGGAACCAACCTCGCGCCACCACTTGTCAAAAAGAGCAATATCAGACGTTTTACCCGCCGAGAATCTGACTATCTGATTGTGTAGAGCCTGAACGTATGCGGTCTGCCCGTCAATATAGGTTTTATAGTTGATGATAATCCGTTCAAAGGCCTCTTCGGGCGAGGTCATCTTGATTTTGTCAAGGAACTCTATCTCCTCTTCGCTCAATGCTCTGTTGAACTCTCCGTTGTGGCAGATTTGGTTGTAGTAGGCAAGACTTGGTGTGTCGTTGCGATTTATTGCTAAACGCATTATGGACAAGATTAACTTTGTCGCGGCAGAACTCTCAATGGATAGAGCCTCTTCGGTTGTAATCTCAAATTGGTGTTCCTCCGGGAACTCTTTGCGTGCAGCAAGCAACTCTTCGGCAATGCGTACTCCCTCTCTCTTGACGCGGACAAGAATGGTTATGTCGCGCGGAAGAAAACCCTTGTTGAGTAACTCTTTTATGCGCTCGATATAGGGTGGTGTCGGCGTTCTTCCCTCCACCTTTTGGCGTTGTAGTACCTCGTAAGGGGTACAGGTAACGTGTACGTAACCGTTGTTGATATGTTTGCGTGCAGCAATCTGGTCATACTTGGAGTAAGCCTTTGCCAAGGTGTCGTAAAGTCGGTTGTAGTTCTCCGACGAGATGCCATTGCTTGCCTTCGCTTCGTCAAGCATATTGTTGAGTATAGTGTTTCCGTTGCTTATCAGGTTTTCAAAGAGCAAAGAGTTGAATTTCACTATATTAGGCAGGCTTCGCCAGTTGTGTTCCAGCGGTATTGACTCGTAGTCGGCAAGGTCTTGCGGAGCAACAGAACCGAGTATATTCCAATCGCTACCTCTAAAACGGTAGATAGACTGCTTGACATCGCCCACAATAAGCACGGAGGTATCATCTCTCTGTGCCATTGCATTCTTCAAGAGTGGCAGGAAGTTGCGCCACTCCTTGAAGGAGGTGTCTTGAAACTCGTCAATCATAAACTTATCAAAGTAGTTGCCTACCTTTTCGTATATGAATGGAGCATCTTGCTCGGAAATGAATTTGGCGATAGCGTGTTTTGTGTTGGAGAGTAGCACCGTGTTATCATCGCGGCAAATCTCTGCTACCTTCTGTTGTAGGTCGTATAGGAGGGCAAAACTGCGATAGTTATTAACGATGATATCGCGGCTGTTTATCGCTCTCTGTACCTCATCTTCTATTGCGTGGATATCTCTTGCAATCGGTTGTATCTCGGTTGCACAGGCGACGAGCGTGGCATTTTTCCTATCTGATACGCGGAGCCACGATGTTGGTTCGCCCTCTACATTGGCAATGGCAGTTTTGGTAAATTTCTTAATTCCGCCATTGGCGATTATCTCAAAGTCTTTTGTTGCGCGATTAGAGAAGTCTGAATGTTCTACCCCCCACTTCTTCATAACGGCGAGTATCTCTTGCCCAAGTGCAACATACTTGGCAAGGAGGTTGTCGGCGTACTTGGCAAACTCTTTTACAATCGTTTCAAGATGCTCTTTGTTGTTGAGGCGGTCGATTATATCGCGGTTGGACTCCTTGAATAGCTCCTTATTCAACTTCTCTATTGTCGGGCGTATATTCCACGAGCCACCCGCATCTATATTCTCTTTTGTAAGCCCCTCTAACCATCGGCGTAACTCCTTGTTCGTCGTTATGTCCTCAATCAACGCATCTACACTCTTTTGTAGGATAGATGCGCTATCAAGTTCGGTTGTAAAATTGACGTCAAAGCCGAGTTCGCGTATGAAGGCTCGCAGCACACGCTGAAAGAATGTGTCGTTGGTTAGTACGGTAAAGTGCGAGTAGTCGTGCAGAATGGCACTCCGCACCACCTTGGCACGTCGGCGTAACTCTTGTTCGGTGAGTCCTGTCTCTTCAATGAGTTTGGCGAGGTGGTCGCTCTCTTTGTTGGCTGCGAGGAGGTGTATCTCTTTGAGTATTCGGCTCTTCATCTCCTCGGTAGCCTTGTTGGTGAAGGTTACGGCCAATATACGCTTGTATATCGTAGGATCAAAGCCCTCCTCGTCATCGCCTCGTTTGTGATTGCGTAGCGCATCATAGATGTATTCGTGGGCAATGCGGTAGGTCTTGCCTGAACCGGCACTTGCAGGAACGATTATTGCCCGAGGTCTATTCTGGGTCTCACAACTTCTGCTCATCAGACTTTAATTTTGCGTAAAGTTACAAAAAAATTGGTGATTAACGAAAAAAGTTGTAACTTGCATACCAAAATATGGGATTAGAAATATGAGAAGACTATTAGCAATACTACTTTTGGCACTCACTTCGGGTGTTGTAGTAGCACAAACTACAACAACAGAGGCTGCTCCTGCGGCTGCTACCGAGGCGCAATCACAAGTTGTCTCGTTGCCGAAGACCGATTGGCTGACACCTTTTAACGAGATAAAGGTTGATGGTCCTTTGATTGTTACCTTCAAGCAGGTTCCGACACCGGAGGAGGCACGTATTACCTACGACACGAAGGGGTGTCTTACATCAAAGTTTAAGGCGGAGATAGATAAGCGCGGAGTGCTTAATATAGAGGAGCGATATGACCCGAAGCGTAATACAGTAACCGAGGTTACGGTCTATTACTCCGACATAAAGAAGGTGAAGGTGGCCCACGCCAAGGCGGAGTTTACCGACGTTGTGAAGCGGGATATGTTTGATGTGGAGATATCAGGCGGTGCGGTGGTAACGATGGAGGTTAAGACACTTGACTTGCAGGTAAACTGTACGGGACGAAGCCTGCTCACCCTTTCGGGAGATACAAAGTATCTGACAATGAGAGTATCTACCGCCAATATGAATGGAGCCAAATTATATACGGTGGCATCTATTGTTGATGTATCGCACAATGCGGAGGTGCGTATAAATGTCTCCGAGCGACTCGAAGCGATTACATCAACCGATGCGAAATTGCTCTATAAAGGTTCGCCGGCAATAATTCGTGATCACACATCACTCTTTGGCGGATACATTAGAAACATAGACTAATACGACTGTTATGGCTACCTTTATTGAGGAGGTTGCAGGTAGTTTGTATGAACGATATGGCGATGATATCTCATCGCTTACGTTACTTATGCCCTCCAAACGTGCAGTGCTATTCTTGTCGGAAGCACTATCTCGCAATGTGGAGCACCCCGTATGGGAGCCGAAATATATGTCAGTCGATGAACTGATGTTGTCGCTGACGCAGTTGCGCAAGTGTGATAAATTGCGACTTGTAGCGGAACTTTACAAGGTCTATTCCACAATTCACGACGAGAAATTTGCAGATTTCTATCATTGGGGCGAGATGTTGATATCGGACTTCGATATGATAGATAAATATCGTATTGACGCAGAACAACTATTTGCCAACATTAACGATATCAAGGAGTTGGAGTCCGATTTGAGTTATCTCAACGAGGAGCAGATTGCCTTTGTCAATCGCTTCTGGGGAACTCTCAAAGGCAAGATAGACAAAGACTCGGCAAAGGATAAGTTTTTGACCTTGTGGCAATCACTTGGCACGATATATACCACCTATCGCGAACACCTGCGCACACTCGGTATCGGATATACGGGTATGATATATCGCGATGCAGTGGAGAGGTTGGAGTCGGGCGCGGCAGAGATAGATACCTCCAAGCGTTACGTCTTTATTGGTTTCAATGCGCTCTCTGCGTGTGAGCAGTCGCTCCTTGTAAGGCTTGATAACCTCGGCTGCGCGGAGTTCTATTGGGATAGAGATGACTACTATACATCGGACGATAGTGCCCAAGAGGCGGGACTCTTTATTCGTCGCAATATGAAGATGCTCTCGTCGGTAAACGATGTGTCGCACAACAACTTCCGAGAACCGAAATCTGTAAGTGTTATTTCAACTGCTACTGCGATAGCCCAATGCCAATATGTCGTCAGCATATTGAAGGATATAGCCAAAAACCGTCCAAATGGTATTCTTGGCAAGGAGACTGCGGTGGTATTGACAGATGAGAATCTATTGTTGCCGTTGCTCTATGCCTTGCCGGAGGAGATGAAGGTTAAGTATGAGAACGACAAGTATGGTCGCCAGCGCAAAGTACCTAACATAAATGTTACGATGGGATACCCGTTGCGCACTACGTTGGCATACTCGTTTGTGGATAGACTGCTTGATTTGCAGCGACGTGCGAGGCAGACTGCCGATGGTGATACCTTCTATCACGTGGACGTTGATGGTCTGCTGACCCACCCATACGTGTCGGATATTGCGCCGACGGAGAGTACCGATTTGAGGCGGGATATAGTTCGCAATCGCCTCTATCAAGTGCCTACTGCGCAACTTGGTGTAACGCCATTGTTGCAACGTATGTTTCGCAAGGTGAATGGGTGGCAAGAGTTGTTAGACTATATATTGGAGATGGTTGAGGCCCTCTCACACACGGAGAGCGTTGGCGAGGAGAGCGCAACACGTGCCGAGTTTATGGCGGCGATATACGATGGCGTTACAAGGTTGCGCAATGTTATTGAGAGTTGCGATATGTCATCGGAGATGAACGATGCCGTATGTCGCTCTCTTGTAAGAAAATACCTCCAAGCCGAGCGCGTTCCGTTTGTGGGCGAGCCGCTTGAAGGGTTGCAGATTATGGGTATCCTTGAAACCCGAAATCTGGACTTTGAGAATGTGATAATTCTCTCAATGACCGACAACAACTTCCCCGGCAGTAGAGCCTCCGAACAGTCATTTATCCCTTATGGTCTGCGATATGGCTTCTCCCTGCCGACAGCGGAGCATCACGAGGGCGTCTATGCCTACTACTTCTACCGCTTGATTGAACGAGCGAAGTCTATCTATATGCTCTACTCGACGCAGTCCGACGATAAAAGTTCTGCCGAGCCGAGTCGCTATATACGGCAGTTGGAGTATGAAACAGACCTGAAAATCAACTATTTGAATGTTGGCGTTCAGGTGCAACTTGCGCCTACGAAAATTTTGGAGGTTGCCAAGACCGACGAGATGTTGGAGCGAATGATGCGCTTTACGGATAGGGGCGAATCCTCGCTCTCGCCGACGGCGTTCTCGCGCTATTTGAATTGCCCATTGCAGTTCTATTTTGCTTCGGTTGAACGATTGAAGGTTGATGACGAGTTGGACGAGGAGATAGACCACGCAACCTTTGGAAATATATTCCACCACGCTGCCGAGCAGTTGTATGGTGCTGTTGTTGGTAAGAAAAATCCGATGGAGCATATCAAGCAACTCATCTCGGAGGGGGCGTTGGATAGGGCGGTTGATGATGCGTTGCTTAAACAATACTTCCAGCGCAGTGAGGGCGAATTGCCGCAGTTGAGTGGCGAATTACAGATTATTCGCGATGTGATAAAGAGCTATCTTGGCAGAAACGTGGTCGGATACGATACACGAAATGGCGACTTTGAGGTCTATAAAAATGAGTTGCCTGTAAGTAAAGTGGTGCCTATAACTGCCAATGGCGAGAACTATAATATCCGCTTTGAGGGACGTGCAGACCGCGTAGATATATTGGGCGATGGCTTGATGAGGGTCTTGGACTATAAGACCGGTTCAAAATCGTTGGATATGGGTAGCATAGAGATACTCTTCCACGGTAAAGAGGCTAAAAATCATAATTCGCACATAATAAACACACTTCTCTATGCGATGATGCTCTCACATCAACATAAGTGCAATGTACGTCCGGAACTCTACTACGTTGGAAAGATGGGCTCCAAGGAGTATTCCCCGCTTTTTGAGGGTCTCTTTGGCGAGAATGAATCAAAGAGCGTGCTTACAAGTTACGCCGAATGTAGAGAGGAGTTTGAGGCGAATGTAAAGAGCACCTTGGAGGAGATGTATGATAAGAGTGTTCCGTTCCGCCAGAGTGAAGACGAAAATGCTTGTACCTATTGCGACTTTAAGTCGCTGTGCGGTAGAGATAAATAGAGGTAGTACCTCCGCATAAATAGAAGGGTGTCCATCATTGTGGACACCCTTCTATTTCTATATATAGGTATAGCCTATTTATCGACTATTGAGCGTATGCTCTGGATAAGCATAGATACGGCAACCGAGTTGAAACCTCCCTCCGGAATGATAACGTCGGCATAACGCTTTGACGGCTCAACAAACTGTTCGTGCATCGGCTTTACGGTCTTGGTGTACTGCGAGATAACCGACTCCATAGAGCGACCACGCTCGCGTACGTCGCGTAAGATGCGTCGTGCAAGGCGAAGGTCGGCATCGGTATCTACATATACCTTGATATCCATCATATCGCGCAACTCCTCATTCTCAAAGATGAGGATTCCGTCTATGATGATAACCTTTGACGGAGCAACCGGCAAAGTCTCTGCGGTGCGGTTATGCTCCACGAAAGAATAGACAGGGCACTCTACGTTTTTTCCCTCTTTGAGTTGGCGGATATGCTCCACAAGCATATCGGTATCAAAGGCTGCGGGGTGGTCGTAGTTGAGTTTTGTGCGCTCCTCGTAGGAGAGCTCCGGGTGTGCCTTGTAGTAGAAGTCGTGGCAGATTGTCGCCACATCGTCATTCTTGAAAGCCTCCTGCAAACGCTTTACAAGTGTACTCTTGCCTGAACCTGTGCCACCTGCGACACCAATTACTACAACATCTTTCATCTTTTTCTCTTGGGGCTTTTAGCCATTAGCCATTGGCTCTTGGCTGATTTTGCTTATTAATTAAAAGCTAATGGCTAATAGCAAACGGCTAATAGCCAAAAATAGCGGGCACAAACCCGCTATTTTATTATGCGTCGATATTAGCGTACGAAGCGTTCTCTTCGATGAACTCGCGACGATGAGCAACCTCATCACCCATCAACATCGAGAATATACGGTCAGCCTCTGCGGCATTCTCTATCGTTACTTGGCGCAACGAGCGAGTCTCCGGGTTCATTGTAGTCTCCCAAAGTTGTTGCTCGCTCATCTCTCCAAGACCTTTGTAACGCTGAATTTTAGAGCCATTTCCAAACTCGGCAACAATCTTCTCGCGCTCCTCTTCGGTCCAGCAGTATTGCTCCTTATTTCCGTTGTAAACGCGATAGAGAGGTGGGGTAGCGATATAGACGTGTCCATTCTCTACCAACTCCTTCATCTTGCGGAAGAAGAATGTAAGCATAAGTGTCGAGATGTGCGCACCATCGACATCGGCATCGGTCATAATGATAACCTTGTCGTAGCGCAACTTTTCAAGATTTAAGGCCTTGCTATCCTCCTCGGTGCCGATTGTAACACCCAAGGCGATAAACATATTCTTAATCTCCTCGTTATCCCACATCTTGTGTTCGAGAGCCTTCTCAACGTTCAATATCTTACCACGCAACGGCATAATCGCTTGGAAGTTACGATCACGTCCCTGCTTTGCAGTACCACCCGCCGAATCTCCCTCCACGAAGAAAATCTCGGCAATGGAGCGATCTCGCGACGAGCAGTCTGCCAACTTGCCCGGAAGACCTGCTCCCGAAAGTGGGCTCTTGCGCTGTACCGACTCACGAGCCTGACGCGCTGCGTGACGCGCAGTAGCGGCAAGGATAACCTTCTGCACGATAGCCTTCGCATCTTTCGGATTCTCCTCCAAATAGTTGGATAGAGCCTCCGAGAGCGCACCATCAACTGCGGCAGATACCTCATCGTTACCCAACTTGGTCTTGGTCTGTCCCTCAAATTGAGGCTCGGCAACCTTAACCGAAATGACGGCGGTCAAACCTTCGCGGAAGTCATCTCCGCTAATCTCAAACTTAACCTTTGAGAGCATACCCGACTCGTCGGCATACTTCTTCAACGTACGAGTCAATGCACGGCGGAAACCGGTGAGGTGAGTACCGCCCTCTATGGTGTTAATGTTGTTTACATACGAGTGAACGTTCTCCGAGAAAGAGTTGTTGTACTGCATCGCAACCTCTACCGGAATACCGTTCTTCTCCGAGTCAAGATAGATGATAGACTCGATAATCTTCTCGCCACGGGACTTGTCAAGGTACTGAACAAATTCCTGCAAGCCATTCTCCGAGTAGAAACGCTCCGAGCGAGGCTCGCCCTGCTCGTTCTTGTCGCGCATATCGGTAATGGTTAGCGAGATACCCTTGTTAAGGAATGCCAACTCGCGCAAACGAGCCGACAGAATCTCGTAACGGTAGGTTGTGGTCAATGTGAAGATAGAACTATCCGGTTTGAATGTAATGGTAGTTCCTCTGTCCTCGCAGTCGCCTATAATCTCAACCTTTGAGGTAGGGTGTCCTTGGCTATATGTCTGCTTGTAGATTTTTCCTCCACGGTGAATCTCTGCTACGAGGAGCGTTGAAAGTGCATTCACGCAAGATACACCTACGCCGTGCAAACCGCCCGATACCTTGTAACTGCCCTTATCAAACTTACCTCCGGCGTGAAGCACAGTCAAAACGACCTCCAAGGCCGATTTGCCCTCCTTCTCGTGGAAGTCGGTTGGAATACCACGACCATTATCACGGACGGTGATAGAGTCATCTTCGTTGATGGTAACGTGGATATCATTGCAATAACCCGCCAATGCTTCGTCAATGGAGTTGTCCACAACCTCATATACGAGGTGGTGCAAACCCTTCTCGCCTACATCGCCGATATACATCGCCGGACGCTTGCGGACTGCTTCAAGACCTTCAAGGACTTGGATATTCGACGCGGAATACTCCTCCTCGCGGCCACTCTTCAAAATTTCTGTTTCAGTACTCATATATTGTTAAAATTCTTCGTTCCTATTCAAAATCGCACAAAGATATCTATTTTTTTGCAAATATCCAACTCTAAATCGTAGATTTAGCCCCAATAAATTCATTTACATCAATCTCTTTGGTTACACCTTGCGAGAAGAGTATGGTACGAGCAGGGTAACTCTCTATCAGTGAGGTGTTATGCGTGGACATAATCACGGCTGTACCTTGTGCTGCGATGGAGTGGAAAAGGCGTACAATACCATCTGCTGTTACGGGGTCAAGATTGCCTGTCGGCTCATCTGCCAGAATCAACTTCGGGGAGTTCAGAAGGGCGCGGGCGATAACCAATCGCTGACGCTCTCCGCCCGATAGTTCAAAAGGCATCTTATACCCTTTGTTCTCTAACCCTACAAGGGCGAGAACCTCATTTATACGCTCGTCCATTGCCGCTTTATCCCCCCAACCGGTGGCTTTCAATGTGCATAGCAGGTTGTCGTATGCGTTACGGTCTGTTAGGAGTAGCAGGTCTTGAAATACCATACCGATATGGCGACGTAGATGTGGAATGTGGCGCGATTTCAGCCCCACAAGGTCAAACCCCGCAACCTCGCCCTCTCCCTCCAATAGAGGAATTTCGGCATATAACATCTTCAAAAGCGAAGATTTGCCACTACCAACTCGACCTATGAAATAGACAAACTCTCCCTCCGAGACTTGTAGGTTAAGATTTGCAAGCACCTTTTCGCCTGCGGTTTCGTATGTGCGGGTGTTGAGTGTAACAAGCGGATTGTCAGCGTGATACACCGCCACATTTTCTAATTTTACAACAATTTCCTTCTCCATCTTATCAAGAAAAAAGTTTAATCGTGTAAAGATAGTGATTTTTAGATAAAAATCAAACTTCTAATTACGCTATTTAACTCATTATTTTTCTACGATGAAAGACAGACAAGTTTTCCGAGCCGCCACAGGTTGACCGACCGAGCCGCCGAAACGAAAAAAAAGAGCGAAGAATCGCAACAAGATTACACAAAACGAAACAACCGAGAGTCGAACGACCCCCGCAGGTGAGAGCAGAGCAAGATGGGGCGTTGGGGAACTACGGAGTAGTGAGAATGTAGCTGATGGATAAAAGAAAATTTATTTACTTTTATTGATCGGATACAATCTCAAAATTGCGAAGCAATACGCCAACGCCACAAATCGCAGACTACTCTGCCGAGCCGCCACAGGTTGACCGACCGAGCCGCCGAAACGAAAAAAAAGAGCGAAGAAAATCGCTCTTTTTGAAGTGGAGGTGGCGAGAGTCGAACTCGCGTCCAAACAAGGAGCCCGAAGGCTTTCTACACGCTTAGTTGTCGTTTAATCCTCCTCTTACAGCCCGGCAGACAACCGCCAAACCGCAAGCCCAGCCCCTAAATTTCGCACGATAACCGAGGCACATATCGCACTATCTTCAAATGATTGATACCCCGTATGAAGAGTCATTATGAAGCGGAACAACCCTTCGGGATACTCGTTGATGGACAAGCCTTGTGTCCTTCAATTAAGCCTCTATTTCCTTGAAATTAGGCAGCGAGTGCATAGCTATTATTGCCATTTGTAGTTTGAGTGTTGCAGATTTACGAGCGCCCACACAATGCTCGGCGTGCTTACCAACAAACTCTACCTGCTGTCAAAACCGGTCACCCCCGATTTTTTGTTTGAGTGTGTTGTAACTACGTTGCAAAGGTAGTGCAAAAGTTGCGTATTTGCAACTGTATGCGATTTTAGTTGGAAATTCTACTTTTTTCTCTCGTAGTCGATAAACGAGAATGGGTACTCAAACTCCTCGCCGTGTTCAAAGTCTTGGCGAGAGAGTTCGCTCCACTCACTCATATCAAGCGCAGGAAACGATGTGTCGCCATCGTAGGGGTGATGTACGATTGTCAGATACAACTTATCGGCGAGTGGGAGAGCCTGCTCGTATATCTGCGCACCGCCGATGATAAAGACCTCCTCCTCGGCAGGAAACATTGCGATAGCCTCCTCTATGGAGTGCGCCACCTTGCAACCCTCAAACTCGTTATCGCCACGTGTTACGATGACGTTGGTACGCTTTGGCAGTGGGCGACCGATAGACTCAAAGGTCTTTCGCCCCATAATTACGGGGTGTCCCGATGTTATGGTGCGGAAGTGAATCATATCCTCCCTGATGTGCCAAAGCAGTGTGTTCTTATCTCCTATGGTGCCATTCTCTGCCACCGCTACAATAATAGATACCATATAACAACCTCTTATACTTGCAAAAGTAGGCAAAAAAAGAGCCTTTTCAAAGTAAATGCGAGAAAAAGTTGCTCTCCTCTGATGATTTTGCAAATTTATGGCTACCTTTGCCATACGATGAAGCCGACACCTAAAATAGCACTTCCCGTAGATGATAACAGGGTGATTCTGCACACTTGTTGCGCTCCCTGTTCGTGCGCTATTATTGAACGTCTGTTGCAGAGCGGCATCACTCCGATTATCTACTACTGCAACCCAAATATCTACCCATACGAGGAGTATATTATTCGTAAGAACGAGTGTACTCGCTATGCCGAGGCTCTCGGCTTGGAGATTGTCGATGCCGACTACGACCACGAGGCTTGGTGTAGATGGGTGGAGGGCTTGGAGCGTGAGCCGGAGTGTGGAGGTCGTTGCTTGGAGTGTTTCAAAATGCGCCTATTGGCGGTGGCTCGCTATGGCGCACAGAGAGGTATAGCGACAATTACCACAACACTTGCCTCCTCGCGTTGGAAGAGCCTTGCGCAGATAGATGAGGCGGGGCGTTGGGCTGTGGAGAGAGTCAATGCAGAGAGCATTGAGAATCAACCTACGATGGTTTGGTGGGAGCAGAATTGGCGCAAGGGTGGCTTGCAGGAGCGACGACAAGCACTGCTCCGCGAATACAACTTCTACAACCAGCAGTATTGCGGTTGCGAGTTCAGTATGCGAAAGTCCGAAAAGTGATATATCTGCCCTGTGGGCTACTTCAACTTCTCAATCGTATAATCTATCATCTTCTCTCTCACGAGCGATGTTGCCGAAGGGCGCATTGAGTGATTTTGGTCGGGATAGACCATCATATCATACTGCTTGCCGGCACGATTTAGACGACGGCACATCTCCATTGTGTTCTGAAAGTGTACATTATCGTCGGCTGTGCCGTGTATGATAAGAAGTTGTGTGCGCTCATTCAACTTCTCGGCGTGCGAGAGAGGTGAGTTGTTGTCGTAGCCGCGCGGATTGTCTTGCGGTAAGCCGTTGTATATCTCGGTGTAGATGGTGTCGTAGTATCTCCACGAGGTTACGGGTGCTACTGCAATAGCCATCTTGAATAACCCTTCGCCGTGCAGTGCGCAGTTGAGAGCCATAAAGCCACCATACGACCAACCGTAGATACCTATCTTCTCGCTGTCGATATACTCCTGTTGTGCGAGATGTCGTGCAAAGGAGAGTTGGTCTTCAACCTCCTTTTCGCCGAGCGATGCGTATGTAACCTTTTTGAACGCCTCGCCACGATAACCCGTACCACGACCATCGCAACACGCCACGATAATACCCTTGTGTGGTAGTACGTCCTCCCAATCTAACGACCAACGGTCATCTACCGACTGCGAGCCGGGACCGGAGTATTGAGTTAGCAATACGGGGTAACGCTTTTTAGGGTTAAAGTTGTGCGGGAGTTGGATATAGTAGTTCAGAGTGTCGCCTCGCTCGGTTACGAAACTGCGGAATTGACGCTCTGCCCACTTTGGATGCTTTGCAATAGCAGCACGATTGTCCAACAGGGTATCTACAACCTCGCCCGAAGAGCGATGTATGGTTACGATATTCGGTGTTGTGGCGTTTGTGTAGGTCGAGATGTAATACTTCATCCCCGTTGAAGGAGCAACCGAGGTGTAACCCTCCTTGCTGTGCAGACGCTTGCATCGTCCATTGAGGGCGACAGAGTAGAGGTCGCGTTGTAGCGGGCTGCGCTCGGTTGAGATGTAGTAGATGCGATTTTTAGCCACGCCTACGACCTTTGTAACCTCCCATTTACCTTCGGTTATGGCGTTTATCCTACCGTGTTTTAGACTATGTAGGTAGAGGTGCATATAGCCTGCTGTACTCTCCTCGCTAACGACAAATCGTTCATTGTCAATAAATTGTATTGTTGCGTGCGATGGACGCTCCACGTAGCGAGGGTTGCTCTCCTCGTATATGGTGCGCAGCGAGCCGTCGCTATTGAGCATCAAGACCTCAAAGCGATTTTGCAGACGATTTATGCGGTAGAAGTAGAGTAGTCCGTTAGGCGCATAAGCGAGGTTGAGGATATATTGGTCTTGCTCCTTGCCCACCTCTATTTCGCGCGTTGTTGCCGAGGCAACGTCGTAGATATGGAGCGACACGACAGAGTTCTTGTCGCCAGCCTTTGGATACTTGAATTTATAGGAGTGGTTATAGAGCGTGTTGTCATAGCGCATCATCTCAAACATCGGGACCTGACTCTCGTCAAAGCGCAGATAAGCAACCTCTTTCCCATTTGGCGAGAGGGCATAAGCCTTCGTGAAGCCGTACTCCTCTTCGTACACCCAATCGCTCGTACCGTTGATGATTTTGTTCCACTCACCATCGGTGGTAACAGCCTTGGATTGCTTTGTGGCTATATCATATATATATAGGTTGTTCTCGCGGGCGTAGATAAGTTGTTTGCCGTCAGCCGAGAATGTTACATCGCGCACCTGCTCCAAAACCTTTTGAGCCTTGCCACCCACCTCTGCAAGATAGTAGTCGGCGGTTGCCGAGTGGCGGTAGATGGGCTTGATGCTCTTGGCGTCGGTAACGAGAATTGCGCTCTCGTCGTGCGAGAGGGTGTAGTCTGCTATTCTCATCTTACCCTCAAAGAGCGTGAGGCTGTCGCTACGGTCGGCATAGGAGCAACGTATAATTTTATTGCCCTTGATGATTGTGAAGTGCTCTCCGTCTGCCGTTGGGCGAATGCCTACGATGGCACGATTTGCCCTGCGGCAAGCGACGATATCGTTGTAGCCAATCTCTTGTGCATTAACTGCAATGGTGGCGAAGAGGGCCACCATTGCGATATATATTTTTCTACTCATAAATTAAATATCATCAACGTTGAAGTCGTAGTCAAGACGCTTTCCTGTTATGAATTTGGAGTTATCCATCTTGGTATTGAATTGCTCAACCGTAACGCGCTTGTTTGCCTCGTACGAAGGGGTGAGCAGGTCAAAGTTGAGTGAGTAGTGTAGCGCGGTTTCAAGAATAGATACAAGACTGTCGCTTGAAATAGGCTCCTTTCCGAAACTCATCGGACGCATTATATTCTGTCGCTTACCCTCCACGAAGAACATCTTCTCGCGGTTGATAAAGATGCGACCAATCAGATAACCCTCGTCAGCCGAACGGTTAAATTTGAATGAATCCGACAAGAAGTCGTATATGTCAATAATACCGCAGTAGGAGTTCTTCTTATCCTGTTGCACATACTCATTCTGCCAGATGATATGGTTGGAGTCAAACTCAAAAACGTCTGTGTGCATACGCACAATCAAGAGGTCGGAGGCGACTTGAAGTTGTGCCTCAAACTTTCCTCTATCGCGGTACTCGATACGAACTCGGCGGTCAAGTTTTCCGTCGAGTGCATCGTCAATTTCGGAAGCCATCTCCAAGAGCGTATCCTTCAACTCTCCGAACACCGAGAAAGTGTTATCAAAGATTCGCTGTTTCAGTGTTGATTTCTCGACTATGGTCGAGAGTATTTTTTCACGTAGTTGAGCCATAACTTTTATTTTTTTGCTATTAGCCGTTAGCCGTTAGCTTTTTTAATTTATTTCAATCTTATTATCTCACCCTTTTTGACATCGGTGCCTTCGCGCAGATGATTTAACTTCATCAGCGATTTCAGGCGTATGCCATACGACTGCGATAGGGCGTATAGGTTTTCGTCGCGTACAACCTTGTGCTGCATCACATTGCCGAGCCATTGCGTCTTTTTGCGCTCAATATAGACAATATCTCCCTTGTTCAGTTGCGCACCCTTTGCTACGTCGTTGAACTTTTCAAGTGTGCGAGCCGATATGTGGAATACCTCGCCTATCTTCTGGTAGGTATCGCCCTCTTTTGCTACAACATAGAAGGTGTGGTTGGAGCGATATATGCCGTAACCCTTGTGCGAATTTACCGTTACACGGAAAGCGTTAGGGTTAATCTGCTCGTCAGGCGAGGCTGTGTTGCTCTCAAACCAACCCTCCGTGTTTGCAGTAGCACGCTTGGCGGCCATATATATCTTGCCTCCATTCTCCTTGTCAAGCAGATAGAGTTTCATCGACTCAATAATCTTTATGAGTCGCTCGGCATAGTCTGGGGCAGTGGCATATCCGCACGCCTTCAATCCTCGTGCCCAACTGCGATAGTCGTCGGAAGGGTAGGCGAATAGCGAGTCGTATCGTGGCGATTGGTCCAAAAAGTCGGCGTGGTCCTGATACGATGCCTCCACCGATGGGTAAGCACGAAAACACTCCCCCTTGGCGTCATCGTCGTGGAAAACCCTATCTCCGCGCCACGACTTCTTGCACTTGATGCCAAAGTGGTTGTTTGACGAGGTTGAGAGGGTGCTGTTTCCGCTGTCAGACTCCAAGATACCTTGTGCCATAGTGATACTTGCCGGAATGCCGTAACGCTCCATATGCGCTATGGCAATGGCCTTGTATCGCTCAACATACTCTTCGCGCGTCTGTCGCTCCTTGCCTATTACGGGCAGAGTAGCGGAGAGGACAAAGATTGCAAGCAGTAGTATCGTGCGCAACATTCTCATTATTCAACAGGCTTCAATGCGAGATATAACTCATCAAGTTGTGCTTGGTCGATTGGCGATGGACCATCAAGCATAACGTCGCGTCCGGCATTGTTCTTCGGGAAGGCGATAAAGTCGCGGATTGAATCCACACCACCGAACAACGAACAAAGGCGATCGAAACCGAATGCCAAACCGCCGTGTGGCGGTGCGCCATAGCGGAAGGCGTTGATAAGGAATCCGAACTGTGCCTCTGCCTGCTCCGGTGTGAAGCCCAAGCACTTGAAGATAAGCGACTGCAACTTCGGATCGTGAATACGGATTGAGCCGCCACCAATCTCTGTTCCGTTGCAGACAAAGTCGTATGCGTTAACACGAACTGCACCCGGATCGCTCTCCAACTTATCCACGTCCTCCGGTTTTGGCGAAGTGAATGGGTGGTGCTTTGCGTAGAATCGCTCGGTCTCCTCGTCCCACTCGAACATCGGGAAATCTACTACCCACAGCGGAGCAAACTTCTTCGGGTCGCGTAAGCCCAACTGCTCGGCAACCTCCAAACGGAGTGCGCACAACTGCGTGAGAGCCTTATACTTCTTACCACACAAAATCAAGCACAAATCGCCTGCCTTTGCACCCAAACGCTCAGCGATAGCCTGCAACTCCTCTGGCGAGAAGAACTTATCAATAGAGGACTTGATACCGCCCTCCTCAACACGAATCCAAATCAAGCCCTTCGCACCAACCTGCGGACGCTTAACGTAATCGGTCAATGCATCTATCTGCTTACGGGTGTATGTAGCACAGCCCGTAGCGGCGAAACCTACCACATACTCTGCATCGTCAAACACCGAGAAGTTGTGTCCGTGCGCCAAGTCGGTGATATCCGAGAACTCCATTCCGAAACGCAAATCGGGCTTGTCCGAGCCGTACTTTTCCATCGCCTCACTCCAAGGCATACGGCGGAATGGCTCCGTAAAGTCGATATTCAAGACGCTCTTGAACATATGCTTTGCCCAACGCTCGAAGATTTCGAGGATATCCTCCTGCTCAACGAACGACATCTCGCAGTCAATCTGCGTAAATTCAGGCTGACGGTCAGCGCGCAAATCCTCATCGCGGAAGCAGCGTACAATCTGGAAGTAACGATCATAGCCCGACACCATAAGCAACTGCTTCAAAGTCTGTGGCGACTGTGGCAGCGCATAGAACTCGTTAGGGTTCATACGCGAAGGCACAACAAAGTCGCGCGCTCCCTCCGGTGTTGATTTGATAAGGTATGGAGTCTCAATCTCCAAGAAGCCCTCCGCGTCAAGGAAGCGGCGAATCTCCTGCGCCATCTTGTGGCGGAGAATCATATTGCGCTGCAATGGCGGACGACGAAGGTCAAGGTAGCGGTACTTCATACGGAGGTCGTCGCCACCGTCAGAGTTCTCCTCAATGGTGAATGGAGGGAGAACGGCCTGATTGAGGATATTTATCTTCTCGGCGATAACCTCAATATCGCCCGTAGCCATCTTGGCATTCTTTGACTCACGCTCAATAACGCGACCTACAACCTGAACAACGCACTCGCGTCCGAGTTTTGTTGCGGCCTCCTTTGTCGCCTCGTCGGAGTGCTCCTCCACAACGATTTGGGTGATGCCGTAGCGGTCACGCAAGTCTATAAAGGTCATCGCACCGAGGTTGCGAATCTTCTGTACCCAACCTGCCAATGTTACTGTCTGTCCGATATTTGTGGCACGTAATTCGCCACAAGTATTACTTCTGTACATAGTTTTTATATTGTGTTTTATAGTTTTCTTGTGCTTTTAGCCATTGGCCATTAGCCATTAGCTTTTTTTTGTAGGTTTGGTAGGAAATATAGGTACGCGTAAGCCCTATAATTCCTATAAATCCTATAATTCCTATTGTTGCGCCTCTCCGTTTTCCGTTTTTTCTCTATCTTTGTCGCAAAATAACTCACAAAGTTACAAAAAAATATGGAAGTAACACGCGAAAAGGACGAAAAATATATGCGTTTAGCCCTCGAAGAGGCTAAAATTGCGTTCAACGAGGAGGAAGTCCCCGTCGGAGCAGTTATTGTCGCGGGCGATAGAGTTGTAGGTCGCGGACACAACTTGGTTGAGACTTTGACCGATGTTACCGCCCACGCCGAGATACAGGCGATTACGGCAGCCTCCTCTACGATAGGGGGCAAATACCTCAACGACTGTACGTTGTATGTTACTGTTGAGCCGTGTCCGATGTGTGCAGGGGCTTTGGCGTGGAGTCAGATAGGTCGCATTGTATATGGCGTTTCAGACCCCAAAAGAGGCTTTTCAACCATTTCGGGCAATATGTTGCACCCTCGTACCGTTGTAACATCAGGAGTTCTGGCAGAGGAGTGTGAAAGACTTATGAAGGAATTTTTTGCAAAACTGCGATAAAGTTCATACCTTTGCAAGTTGAAAATAGAATAAATAATTAAACGAACTTATATTATGAGAAAGTTATTTGTAACAATGTTTGCGCTTCTTGCCGCAGGATTTGTTTCGGCACAGAGCGAGGTCCCAACCAAATTTAATGCGGCTGTTGCTGCTCTTCAATCGAAGAACTACGCAGTAGCAATTTCTAATTTTGAGTCTGTAATAGACAAGGGTATGGACTCGGAGGATAGCAAAATTCTTAATTGCGTAGCAAACGCAAAGAAGATGCTTCCACAATGTTATCGTGCTTCTGGTGCGCAGTATGCCGGCAAGGGCGACTACGATAAGGCGATTACCTACTTGAAGAAGGCTGCCGATATCGCCGAGTTGTATGGTAATGGTGTTGAGAAGCAGAAGGCTAATATGATTATCGCAAAGGTATATCAGGTACAGGGCGGTAAGGCTTACAATGCGAAGGACTACGCTACTGCTGCTGCGGTATTTGAGAAGGGCTACAAGGCAAATCCTCGCAATGTAGAGATGGCACAGAACCTTGCAACTTGCTACTGTGAGTTGGGCAAGTACGACGAGGGTATGGCAATCTACGACAAGATTTGCAAGATGCCGGCAGAGAAGTATGCCGATGCAATCGCGAAGGCAACTGCAAGCAAGGCTCTCTATACAAACAACAAGGTAGCATCATTGCAGCAGGCCGGCGACTTTGACGGCGTTATCGCTATGGCCGACAAGTTGGTGGCAACCGAGCCCGCTTTGGCTGCGAAGATTCGCTTGGAGGCGTACAACGGCAAGAAGGACTACGCAAAGGTTATCGCTTTGGGCGAGAGTGCTGCTGCGGCACAGACCGACGCGGAGGGCAAGAGCGCAATCTACTTTATCGTAGGTGCTGCCTACAACGCAAAGTATAACGCAAGCAACAACACCGATAAGGCATCTATGGCGAAGGCTATCGAATATTTCCAGAAGGTTACTGCCGGAACGAATGTTGAGGCTGCCAAGGCTGCTTTGGAGGCTCTTAAATAACCCTTGAAGCTGCCTAACAAGGTGATTTCTGCGTTACGCTTGCCCTCAAAATCCTCATTTACGCCAAGTAAACTGCGGTTTTTCGGGCTACGCAAGCCTTGAAATCCCTCTTGTTAAACAACTTCAATAAAAATGGGTGTGTCAAATTATTTGACACACCCGCTTTTTTGTTGCTACGCCTCAACCTCAATGCTGACTATGGATATGGCGTGCGATACGGGTGCGATTTTGCGCAACATCGCCAACCCTCCGCAATACTTGTCGTTGGCAAGTTGTATGGCGTGCGATACCTTTGACTGCTCGTCAATATGTTTGCACTCCACATTGTAGGCGATGTGGAACGACTCAAATTTGCTTCGCCCTTCAACCTTTTCGGTGTCCAACTCGCCCGACATCTTGATTTCGAGTTTTAGGGGCTTGACGCGCTCCTTTTCGGCAATGGCAAGTGTTGTCATACCGGCACAGAGGGCGGTGGAGTAGAGCAGCAACTCCTTCGGGTTTAACTTGTTGAGTTCGTGTGGCTTTTCAAGGGAGAACTGTCCCTTGTCGTTCGCTTGAATAGTAATAGACTGTTGCATAGTGTTGTACATTTTAAGTGTTCGCACACCCAAGATGCAAATACTATGCAAGAGGCTTAAGCCTTCAAGAAGATTTCGCGCTTATACATATAGTATAGTAGCAGATAGATAACCACTGCATCTGCAACCCGTATCGCAAAACCTGCCCACTCCTCGCCCATAACGAACGGCAGGAAGGCGAGTAGACCACTCAAAATAGCTCGCGTTTTTACGAATTTCGGCATCATATAGGCTGCGATAGAGTTCATTCCGTAGACCTTAAAGAGGGTTAAACCTCGACGATAGCCCTTGTAGTCAATCAAATAGTAGCATAGCCACAACAATAAGAAGCAGATTCCGCCCGAGAAGAGCGTCATCGACGATGTCCAAATCATCTTAATTATCGGGTGCCAGATGCTCCAAATGAGACCTGCAACCACCATCGCAACACCTGTACCTGCAAACCACCAAAGTTTGCGTCGCTCCTCCATCTTCGACTTGGCAACCACGCCGGCAAACATTCCGAGCAATCCCGTAACAATAAAGGTCAACGACGACAATATCCAGGTGCAGTGATACTTCGTATTAAAAACGACATCGCCATCGACAACTTTTGCGCCGTCGCGGAAGCGGCCAAGAACGGTGTTATCTACCCACTCGGCCAAGTTTTTTTCAGGGGTATAGTCGCCACCGCCGAATCCGTCCACCGATACAAACTCCATTGCTGCCCAATAGCCGAGCAATAGCACTGCCGCAACGATAATTTGCGTGCGCAACTTTGTAAATAGGAACAACAATGCCGATGCAGCATAGGCTACGGCAATCGCCTGCAAGGTGTTGGAGTATAGGTAGATGGTGTTAGGGTCTTTGTCTAAAAGTCCGCCTTGACAAATCATTCCGAAGAACCACAAGATTATCACTCGTCGCACGATGCGCCACAGAGCCGTTCCGTATCGCCTCTCCTCGCGAATGCGACCAAGAGCAAATGGAATGGTTATGCCCGTCATAAAGACAAATAGTGGCATAATTATATCCCAAGGCGAGAAACCCTCCCACGCCACGTGGTCGAAGAGCCAATAGCACTCGTTGAGCCAAGGCTGGTCGACAAGTTTGATGAAACGGCGCACAATGGGTCCTACTGCCAGCAGAAAAAAGAGGTCGGCACCGCGCAAAACATCTAACGATTCGAGGCGTTGTTTCATCTTGTTGGTCTGTTATTTGAATGGCGAATCTGGCTCTTTGGACATCACCCAATAGAACATCTTGTCAAGGAAACCCGGTGCGAACTTCTTTACGAAATGCGTTGCGCGTCCCTCCGCCTCCATCAAGCAGAGTCGCTTGCGCTTGGCAATACCCTTGGCTACGATGCGGGCTACCTCCTCGGCAGTCATCATCTTGCCCTCCTCACGAGGTGTAGAGCCCTGCTGTGAGCCGTCAGCTACGAGGGCAGAGAAGCGCACATTTGATGCTGTAAAGCCGGGGCAGGCAACCATTACGTGCAACCCCTTCTTGATATTCTCAATGCGGATAGTCTCCAACAGACCTGTCATCGCATACTTTGATGCCGAGTAGCCTGTGCGTCCGGGTAGTCCGTGCAGACCCGCTACGGAGGAGATACCCACCAACGAGCCCTTTGAGGCTTGCAGATACGGAAGAGCATACTTGGCGCAATAGACCGTTCCCCAGAAGTTTACGTCCATAAGTCGGTGCAATACGCTCAAATCTACATCGTCAAAGATTGCTCGCATCGAGATTCCGGCATTGCATATCAAAACGTCAATACCTCCAAATACCTCCACTGCCTTGTCAATTAAGGCCTTGCAGTCTTCGGGCTTGGTAACGTCGGCGGCGCAGTAGGCGGCTTCGCCCCCCGCCTCTTTAATCTCTGCGGTCAATGCCGCCAACTTCTCTTCGCTACGCGCTCCGAGTACCACCTTGGCACCCATCTTTGAATAGACCTTTGCCATCGCTTCGCCAATTCCGGACGATGCGCCGGTGATGACTACAACTCTACCTTTTAGTGCATTCTTCATACGCTATATCTCAATTTTTAATTTGTCGTAAGCAAAATATACCCCTTCGGGCAGTCGCTTTTCGGCCTCCTCGTGCAGACCAATCTCGTGCGACATATGTGTAAGGTATGCCCTCTTCGGGCCAACTCGTTTAATCAACTGCAACGCCTCCTCTACCGAGAGGTGCGAGTCGTGGGGTTGCCAACGCAGAGCATTTATCACCATCACCTCTACACCCTGCAACTTCGCACACTCTGCCTCGCTAATCGCCTTGAAGTCGGTTAGGTATGCGAGATTGCCGATGCGAAAGCCTGTAACCTCAAAGCAGGAGTGCGTGCCATATATAGGTGTAATCTCCACCCCCTCAATCGTAAAAGGCTCCCTTCCGAACTCGTGCAACTCAATCTGCGGAACTCCGCGATATGGGTTTTCGGCAAAGGCGTAGTCGTAATCCTTGCGTACACACTCGGCTGTATCGTGCGTGGCGAAGATATGTACGGTGTGTATGGCGTGCGGATAGTCCACAAAGTTCAAGGCGCGTACATCATCTATACCTCCGATATGGTCCTTATGCTTGTGTGTAAGCAGTATGGCAGAGATATTGCTGATACCTTCACGTAAGAGTTGCTGTCGGAAATCGGGACCTGCATCTATGATAAAACGACTTGTGCCAACCTCCACCATCGCCGAAGTGCGCAGACGCTTGTCGCGCGGGTCGTCCGAGCAACATACCTCACACCTGCAACCAATCACCGGAACTCCCTGCGAAGTTCCTGTACCGAGGAATGTGAGCCGTATGTTTGGTGTCAAAAGTGCCATTTTAGGACTTTTATCAACTAATTGCGACTACAAAGATACAATTTTTTGGAGATTTAAGAATAATGTTTTAATTTTGTAGCAACAAATTATCTTTTAATAATTATGGCTTATAAAATTTCAGATTCGTGTGTTGCTTGTGGCACTTGTATCGACGAGTGTCCGGTAGAGGCAATCTCGGCTGGTGACATCTATGTTATCGACCCTGACAAGTGTATTGAGTGTGGTGCTTGCGAGAGCGTTTGTCCTTCGGAGGCCATCAGCTTGTAGTAGTTTTGTCGGATACACTTCTGACAAAAAAAGAGTCTGTCTAAAAAATTGTTAGACAGACTCATTTTTTTTTGCCCTATTCACTCTATTTCAATTTCATAGCCACCTTCTCCAACATATCACGCGTCATTGCGCTAATATCCCATTGAGGCTTCCAGCCCCACTCCTCGCGGGCGCACGAGTCATCGAGTTGATTAGGCCAACTATTGGCTATCGCCTCCTTTACGGGGTCAATGTCAAAGTCTATCGTGAAGTCGGGTATATGCCTCTTTATCTCGGCGGCCAGAATATCGGGCGTGAAACTCATTGAGGCGAGGTTGAAGGAGTTGCGGTGCTTCAACTTTGCAGGGTCAGCCTCCATCAACTCAACTATCGCACGCAACGCATCGGGCATATATATCATATCCATATATACATCGTGTGGTACGGCGCAGGTGTAGTGTCCGTTGCGCAGAGCCTCGTAGTATATCTCTACGGCATAGTCTGTTGTTCCACCTCCGGGTAGTGTCTTGTTTGATATGATGCCCGGGAAGCGTATGGAGCGAGTGTCAATGCCGTACTTTTGGTGGTAGTAGTTGGATAACAACTCGCCTGTAACCTTGCAGATACCATAGATTGTTGTCGGCTGCATAATGGTATCCTGCGGAGTCATATCCTTTGGCGATGTAGGACCGAATGCTCCGATTGACGAGGGTGTAAATACGGCGCAGTGGTGTTGTCGTGCCACCTCCAACGAGTTGAAGAGTGCGCCCATATTTATATTCCACGCCATCTGCGGGTTGCGCTCGCCTACCGCCGAGAGTAGAGCCACAAGGTTGAAGATGGTGTCAATGCCGTGTCGCGCTACGGCAGATGCCATATTTGTAGGGTTGAGGGCATCAAGCACCTCAAATGGTCCGTCATCGCCCAAACCTTTACACTCGCGTACATCTGTCGCCACAACATTCTCCGCACCATAAATACCGCGCAGATAGGGTACAAGTTCCGAACCTATCTGTCCGCCCGCACCAACGATAAGAATCTTTTTCATTTCAAATTGAATTTTGATAGTACGAAAATAGTGAAAAATGTTGAAATAAACGATAAAATATGATGATTATTTTTTATTTCTCGCGATAATTTGTATAACTTTGTAGGGTAGTCATTTAATTGGTGCAGGAAATAAAATTATTTAGATATGGAGCAATCTCAAAACTTATCTTCGTTTAGACGCGCATTTGTAATTCTCTTCTGATAGTTCGCAGATTAGCAATAAGTCGTGGTTTACGGCACTTATGCTCTGTATTTTTTTAGGTTCGTTAGGTGTGCATAGATTCTATGTCGGCAAAATCGGTACGGGAACGGTTCAACTCTTTACACTTGGAGGCTTGGGCATTTGGACGATTGTTGATATTGTAACAATCAGCACGCGCAGGTTTAAGGATTGCTTCGGCAAACAACTCCTTAATAGATAGGTGTTTGACTATTAAATATATTGCAGTTATGAAGAAGATTGTGTTTTTATTGGTGGCGATGACAATGACCTTTATGGTGTTCGGTCAGGATAATGTGGAGCAGCCACAATTAAATGACAATGTGAACAGTGTTGAGCAGAGCGAGAGTAGCATTGTGGAGCAGAGTCGCCACGACCTTGCAGTGATGTTTGAGCAGGCGCAAGCCGAGTATGAGGCGGAGCAGCAGAAGCAGGCGGAGCGGGCAAGACAGATGACAATTATTAAAACGATTTTACGCGCGCTTTGTATTGGTGCGGTGTATTTTGTTTTTAAAACACTTTATAACAGCATATTCAAGAGGCGTAAGAGCGAGGACGGCGATAAGAAAAAATAGGGTAGAGAGAGTCCTTTTTGCGCAACCCTTACACTCGCGCACATCTGCCGCTACAACATTCTCCGCACCATAAATACCGCAAATTTTTATTTCTCGGAATTAGTTGTTACTTTTGTATTATATAAAAGAATTATAAAAGAGTACGTGATATGAAGAGATTTTTACTTGTGTTGGCCATTGTCGGAGTACTCTTCTCGGCGTGTGAGTCGGGAGGCGGATATGGCAATGAGAACGATGATAATTCGACAGAGAACACCGGTGGGGGAGATAATACCACATTGAGCGATGAGCTCACCATATCGCAATTGAAGGCGGATAATCCGCTGATTTATGCCAATGGAGGCAGTGCGACTATCACGGTTGAGAGTGAGAGGGCGTGGCAGGCTGTTGTCGTTGAGCCGGCAGGGTGCAATTGGCTGACATTGGAGAGCAATAAGAACCGTTTGACCTTAACGACCAACAGAAACGAGAGCGCATCTAACCGTAGTGCTGTTGTAGAGGTACAGAATGGTGCAACGACCAAGCAGTTTGTCGTGGAGCAACGAGCCAATATCATCAAGAGGACGAAGATAGGTGAGCGCGACATATTTGTGCAACTCGCCATAGGTTATAACTTCAACCGATTTTCGAAACTTGTGGTGGTCTTGCCTGTGCCACAGACAAATCTCTATCAGGATATTGACAACCTTACCGTCTCGGGCGGCAAGATTATGACTGCCGCAAATAATAAGACGCAGTATGTGCGCCGCACGCTGACACCGAGCGAGATACCTACATCTGGTGGCAGTGTGCTCCGTGAGGAGTTTAGGGTTACTAATTATGGCATCGAGGTCGATTTTGATGCGATAACATCGTATGTGGATATAGATACGGCATCGGAGGTGTATAAGAAGTATGTGGGGCGTGATGGCGATATTATTGTTCCCGAGTTGCCACAGCTGCAACCTCTGACCGAACCTTTATGGGCAGCATCGAATGGCGACGTTGTAGATTATGCACGCCTATGCTATGAGTATGTTGCCGCCAATATGAAGTATATAAATCCGAATACGGGACTTCACTCATTGGCTACGATACTTGCTAATGGTGGCGGTGATTGCGGTAATCAGGCGACACTCTATATTTCGATGTTGCGTAATAAGGGTATCCCTGCACGACATGTTGTTATGATTCGCCCCGATGGTACTTTCCACGTGCGTGCCGAGTTCTATCTTGCAGGTTATGGTTGGATACCGGTAGATGCCAATGCGAAGAATATGAACCCTAACGGCGACTATTTTGGCAAGATAGAGACCAATGAGATTGTTGTAAATAACGATATAAATATCAAGATGCTTGGTAGCAACGATAGCGTTGAGGAGAATATCGTGCTGTTACAGAATTATCTTTGGTGGTATTGGATAACAGGTTCGATGAGTTGCGAGATATATCGTACTACGGGAGTATTTTAGATAGTTTTTGGTGGGAAATTGCAAGAAATTATCATTTTTTGCAGAAAAAATTTGCAGATTAAAATTTTTGCACTACCTTTGCACTCGCAATACAGCAATGGTGGATTCATCTAAGGGCTAGGATACCTGCCTCTCACGCAGGACATAGGGGTTCGAATCCCCTATCCACTACAAAGAACGAAGCGGTTGATTTTCAACCGCTTTTTCTTTTTCGTGTATAGGGTCTTCGGTCAGCTTGTTGCGCCTCGGCAGACTTGTCTGCGTGTTGTGTCGGTGGTGCATCGCTTTGCGATTACGATGCAAAGAGCCGATACCGCCAAGTAAATAAATTTCCTTGTCAGTATCGACTCTTCACATCAGACCTTCGGTCTTGCACCACCTCCCCACCTCTTGGTCTGCTCTCTGCTTCTGCCGCC
>JAFXHB010000009.1 GCA_017536605.1 Alistipes sp. | reverse complement strand
GGTCTCCTTCTTGTTACGCACACGGAAAAGTGGCGTCTGCATAATAAACAAGTGTCCACGCCTAATCAGGTCGGGGAAGAACTGCAAGAAGAAGGTCAGCAAGAGCAAGCGAATGTGCATACCATCGACATCGGCATCGGTTGCGATAACCACCTTGTTGTAGCGGAGATTATCCATATCCTCCTCGATATTCAACGCCGCCTGCAAGTAGTTGAACTCATCGTTCTTATAGACTATCGTCTTCTTCATTCCGTACGAGTTCAGTGGCTTACCGCGCAATGAGAAGACCGCCTGCGTCTGCGGATTACGGCTCTTGGTGATAGAGCCCGAAGCCGAATTACCCTCCGTCAAAAATATCATTGTCTGCTCCGCCAACTCGTGCTTATCGGTGCGGTGTATCTTGCAGTCGCGCAAGTTCTTGTTGTTCAAGAGCGCCTTCTTTGCCGTATCGCGAGCCTTCTTCTGTACGCCTGCAATCTCCTTGCGCTCCTTCTCGTTCTCGACAATCTTGCGCTGTATGGCTTGCGCAACCTCCGGATTCTTGTGGAGGTAGTTGTCCAACTCCGTAGAGAGGAACTCGCCCACAAACTGACGGATTGTTGGTCCGCCGTTCCACATATCCTTTGAGCCGAGTTTAATTTTGGTCTGCGACTCGAACAACGGCTTCGATACCTTCAATGAGATAGCCGCAATAATTGAGGAGCGGATATCCGATGGGTCGTAATCCTTGTGGTAGAACTCCTTTAAGGTCTTAACCACCGCCTCACGGAATGCTGCCTGATGCGTACCACCCTGCGAGGTGTATTGACCATTCACAAACGAGTAGTAGGTCTCGCCGTAGCCGTGTCCGTGGGTTATAACAACCTCAATATCCTCGCCCGAAAGGTGAATTGGGGCGTAGCAAGGCTCTTCGCTTAAATTATCATTTACCAAATCAAGCAATCCGTTCTTTGAAACGTACTGCGTGCCGTTGAGCGATATAACCAAGCCCTTATTGAGGTAGGTGTAGTTGCGTAGCAGCTGCTCCACATACTCCAAGTTGTAGTTATACTTGCCAAAGACCTCCTCATCAACGCGGAACTTGATAAAAGTGCCGTCTTTCTCCTTGACGTTATCCTCCCACTCTTCGCCTGTCTGTATGCCCTGCGCAAAGGTTACCGAGTGTGCCTTACCGTCGCGTACCGAACGAGCCATAAATTCGCTTGAAAGGTAGTTCACAGCCTTCACGCCGACACCATTCAAACCTACGGTCTTTTTGCCGTCCTCCTCGTAGTTGCTACCCGTGTTCATCACCGACACCGCAGCAGCCAACGCTCCGAGCGGAATACCACGACCATAGTCGCGCACCGAGACAACGTTATCCTCAATGGTAATCTCCACGCGACTACCAAAGCCATTCATATACTCGTCAATCGAGTTATCGGTAACCTCCTTAATCAGCACATAGATACCGTCGTCGGACATAGTACCATCTCCGAGTTTTCCGATGTACATACCGGGGCGCAGACGAACGTGCTCACGCGGAGTGAGCGTCTTGATGGAATCCTCGTCGTAGGTAACCGGTGTTTTAAGTAAATCTGCCATTTCCTATAAATTCAAAATTCAGAATTCAAAATTCAGAATTATATCATTAATCAATTTTGCAATTTGCATTCTGCATTTTAATTCGCTTTGCGGATTTCCGCCAAAGCACTTGTCATCATATCGTGTACCTCATTGGCAAGTTCCGACGTATCGGTTGCCACCACCTTCTCGGCAGGAATTGGAGGTAACACCTTCACGGTAAGAAGATGCTTCCAATTGAAGAATATGCTCTTCGGACGGAATATCTTGGTTGTGCCGTCCATCACAACAGGAAGGATATCGACACCCGCCTCCTTCGCCAAGACAAATGCGCCACCCTTAAAACGTTGTATCTCGCCATTTTTAGAGCGTGTACCCTCCGGAAATATAGCCACCGAAACATCTCTGTCAAGCCACTTCTTTCCGTCGCGGATAACCTTCTTCATAGACTCCGACGGACGACCTCGCTGAATCGCGATATCGCCGTGCATCCACAACATCGGACCGATAAAAGGCATCTTAAAGACCTCTCGCTTTGATACCCAACGGAAGTTTAGCGGCACAAAGTAGAGCGAGATAATATCCACCATTGAGTTGTGGTTGATACATATCACATACGGCTTACCCTTCTCGACATTCTCCAAGCCCTCAATTTTACGTCGCCAAGTGAATGGAGCATACCACCACGAATAGCACAACATTCGCGACAATTCGTGTACCACGCGACGACGCTTGTCAAACGGATAACATACGATCAACGCCACAAATGACAACACGAAGAAAAAGGTCAAAATCGTCAGCGTGTAGATTGCAAATAGCAGTGTAAACATATTCTTCTCGTTTAGTTAGTTACGCTTCTTACCTATCCCGCAAAGGGATACTTTACCAATATCTGCAAAAATACATTTTTTTATTATTCAAACTAACATTTTGCAAAAATAGTTATTAACAATTTTTACCCTGACGGAAATAGAGACTCTATCTGCCATTTTTAGCGATTATTTTCCCTTTTTATTCGGCTATGAAAGATAAATATATTATCTTTGCATCGGAAAGTTCAAGAACTATATGCTACAATCGAACAGACTGCGCGGAATTATGGCACTATCGCCGATAGTGGTACTGCTCGGAGTCTATCTCTTGCTGTCGATATTGTCGGGAGATTTCTACAAGATCTCCATCAGCGTCGCATTCGTAACCGCCTCAATCTATTCGGTAATCGTAATGCAACTCTACAAGCGAGATCTCAAAAGGCATATAGACACATTCTCAAAAGGGGCATCGGATTCAAACATAATCTATATGATTTGGATCTTTATACTTGCGGGCATCTTCGCCTCGGCGGCACAAAAGATGGGCGCGATAGATGCCACCGTAGATCTCTGTCTGCAATTTATTCCGAGCCGATTTATCCCCGCAGGCATCTTTCTCGCAGCCTGCTTCATATCGCTCTCAATAGGTACTTCGGTGGGTACTATTGTGGCACTGACACCTGTCGTTGCGAAACTCTCTGCCGATATTGGTGCAGATAGCGCACAGATGGTCGCTATTGTTGTCGGAGGTGCATTTTTCGGCGACAACCTCTCATTTATATCCGACACAACAATCGCCGCCACAATGACGCAGGGGTGTCGTATGAGGGATAAGTTTCGTACAAATCTCTCAATCGTTCTACCGGCGGCGATACTCTCGTTGGCACTCTATCTATTCCTTGACTTTGATTGCAACCCGATAGTAGAAACCTCACAGGCAATGTGGTATCAGGCAATACCGTATATGCTCGTTATCATTTGCGCCCTATGTGGTATAAATGTCTTGGTTGTGCTACTACTCGGCATTATCTCCGCTGTGATTATTGGGGGTAATATGGATATCATCTCACTCTCTATTGCAGCCGACAACGGCATCAAGTCTATGTGTGAACTTATCATTATCACACTTCTTGCGGGAGGTCTGATGAATACAATACGGCAGGGCGGAGGCTTTGATGTGCTAACGCACGCCATAACACGCCATATCAACGGAAAACGTGGCGCGGAGAGTGCTATCGCGGGACTTACCGCCATTACAAATGTATGCACCGCCAACAACACTATCGCCATACTGACAGTTGCACCTATTGCGCACGAGTTATCGGTACGTTTTGGAGTTGCTCCACGCAAGGCGGCGAGTTTGATGGATACAGCCTCCTGCTTTGTGCAGGGCGTATTGCCGTATGGCGCACAACTACTTATGGCAAGTGGCTTGGCAAAAGTCTCGCCGATAGAGATTATACCACACCTATACTACCCTATGGGCATCGGCGCGATGGTGATAATCTCTATTATCTTTCAATTCCCAAAATGCAAATCAACAAAACAATAATATGAGAAAGTTATTAACCCTCTTACTGATTGTATCAACAACGCTCTTTTTAGCGTGTGAGCCGGAGTTGCCATTTGATGATGACACCAATGGCGACAACACCGAGCACCCAACGCCTACACCGAACCCCGACCCGGAGCCGGAGCCAAATCCTGACCCGACACCCGACCCAGAGCCTACTCCCGACCCGGAGCCTGCCGAGGTTACGGCAACGCTGACCTATGAGGAGTGTAAGAGTCTAGTTAGTGGCTATGGCAAGCCAAAGAGCTATACCAACTCATATGGCACTTGGACAATCTGCGCCTATGACAACTCGAATGGCATACAGATAAATTCAAATAAGGTGGCTTATATCGGCACTCCGACCTTCGAGGGTGATATTAAGCGCATAACTTTAACCTTTGCC
Organism: Alistipes sp.; assembly: GCA_017536605.1. Taxonomy (GTDB): domain Bacteria; phylum Bacteroidota; class Bacteroidia; order Bacteroidales; family Rikenellaceae; genus Alistipes. The sequence continues at coordinate 9,457 of JAFXHB010000009.1, read as the reverse complement.
GAGAGCTATTCGGGAGATATACTCCTCTGCTCGCAGGCGGGTACAACAGCCGTTGCGGGGCAGTTTGAGTCGTTTAGTTGCGGAGGTAAAGCGCAGGAGTATACACTCACCACTTCGGGACACAAATCGCTCTATATTCGCTCATCGGCTTGCGCTCGTATTACAAGCATTACGATTGTTGCTGGTGGCAGTGGCGGTGGTACAACTCCGACTCCCGACCCCGACCCAACACCAACTCCTGACCCAGAGCCAGAACCTGACCCAACACCGGGCGATGGTACAAATCCAAGCACCTACGCCTACAATTGGGCAGAGTTGCCTGTGATGGTCGATGCAAACAAGGACGGACGTCTTGACAATAACACTTCGCTCTACTATGCGCATCACCTCTGCGCAGGTGGCGAAAAGAATGCACAGCGCAATGGCACTGCACGCAACTATACAGTATGTTATAGCGCAGAGCACCACTGTCCATTGTGGGTGGCTGCACCTATGCATAAGTGTCACCAAGGTAGTTCGGGTCGTAACGACTCCTACAAGTCGGACCCAAAGATTCCAAGCAATATTCAGTATAATAGTAAAGATACCGGTGGCGGTTGCAATAAGGGGCATATGCTCTCTTCGCACGACCGTACATCTTCGGTAGCGACAAATAAGCAGGTCTTCTACTACACCAATATCGCTCCGCAGTACTCCTCGACATTCAACACGGGAGGTGGCGCATGGAACAACTTTGAGGACCATCTCGAAACACTAATATGCTCCGATACACTCTACATCGTTCTCGGCTGTTACTTTGATAGTTTTTCGAGAAACGGAGCCTCCGCATCGCCAAAGAAGATATCTTTTGGAGGTCGTAGCGATGTGTCATGCCCGACAATGTTCTATTGTGCGATGTTGCGTACCAAGAGGGGTAACACAGGCAAGCGAGTGCAGGATTGCTCGGCGAGTGAGTTGCAGTGTGCAGCCTTCACGCTCTGCCACAAGATGGCAAAAGGCCACGAGCCTCAGCCAGCTGACTTTATGTCGATTTCCGAGTTGGAGAAACTTACGGGCGTAACCTACTTCCCGAATGTGAAGAATGCGCCAAAGACGACCTACAACGCAAACGATTGGTTGTAGAGATTGGCAACAAATAGCAAACAATAAGAAAACCGAGCGCACAAACGCTCGGTTTTCTTATTGTTTTAGGGTTTTGAGTTATTTCTTCTCCTCTGCCTTAAAGACCTTTACCTTAATGCTTGTAAATGCCTTGGTAAGAGCCTCTACCGAGTTCTTCGCTGCATCAAACGATACGGTTACGGTCTTGGTAGGAACATCGGGAGTTACCTCCTTTACGCCCTTCTCGTAAGGGATAGTGTTCAGCACCTTCTGTGCGCAGTGGTGGCAATCCAAATCGGTGGTAAAGACCACTGTTACAATCTTCTTCTCAACCTTCTCCTTTGGAGCGGCTGTTGCTACACCTGCAACAACGGCAAGCGCAGCCAAAATCATAATAATCTTTTTCATAACTTGTAATTTTTAGTTTTTAATTCTTAATCAGTATTAGTATAGGTTAAATCTCACTCCAACATAAACCTTTTGTCCCGTAAGCGGTCCCCACACAAGCGAGGAGTTAAACGCTGTTGAGTACGGGTCATCAGCCATTATAATAGGCTCTTTCTGCTTGAAGCCGATGATATTCTCGCAACCGAGATATATCTCCCACTTCTTGATACGGCGCGACACCTGCGCAAAGAGCATCGGGTATGGCTTGCCACCATTTGAGAGGTGCGAATCGGACATATCGCCCGTCTGTGTAGGTATTCGGGCAGGACCATTGAGCTGTGCCGTCAAATCAAACACCCACTTGCGCATATTCGTTGCATACTGCAAGTTAATCAACGCCTTATATCGTCCCACCAAAGGTCGCTCCACCAACATCGGTGCGCCGTTGTGGTTAATCGTATAGCGAGAGTCGGTATAGCGGAACGTCGCAAAGATATCAAATCGCTTGATTGGAGTCCAAGTAATATCTATCTGTGCGGTGTGGGTACGCGACATACCTCCCATTTCGTAGATGTAGATATTTGAAGCGTCGCGCTCCTGATCTACAATCACGGTATTGAACAGGCGTGTATAGAAGTAATCGACACTGATAGTGAGGTCGTTTGGTGCAAATGTCGAGAAACTCTGCGAAAGCGAGCCACCCGCAGTCAGAGCCTTCTCCATACGATCACGGCTATCCATCTCCACCTTCACGGCTCGTCCCGTAGCCAAGACACCGATATTGTCGGTAATGATATCCGTCGGGCGGTGTCCCAAACCTACCGAACCTCGCAGAATGGTTGTCGGGGTTATGTTCCACTTCACGTGCGCACGCGGTGTAATAAGGTGTTTGCGGAAGTAGAAGGCGTAGTCGTAGCGAATGCCCGCCACAACCGACAACTTATCTTTAAGATTAAAGGTGTACTCGGTATATGCACCGACCTCGCTCTCGTTGCGATTTGGAGTGAGCAAGTTTGTAGGCGTCGCTCCGCCAACCCAATCAAAGAGTCGCTCCTTAACCCAACGCGACGATGCCGAGATACCGGAGATAAGCGACGAGCGAGGGGTAAAGTAGTGAGCGTACATCGCATTTGCAGTTGTCATATGCTGACGACCAAAATACTCCTTATCCGCACCGAAATAGCTACTCTCGTTGAAAAAGTCGTAATCAACCACGATGGCGATATTGGAGCGCAACTCCTCATTGTTCTCCTTATCATATACAGCCTCGCCGACAGGCATACCTATCTTGAAATAGGCTCCCGCCTCCTGATTCTCGACCTCCGAGCCATATATCTTCTTCGTGTGCCAATTCTCGCGCCACGACACTCCATTATCAAAGTAGGAGTCTTTGTGCATCTTGGTATTATAACCCATCTGACCGCCTATGCGGTGGTCGTAGAGATACTTCACGCCCCAACGCACCTGCTCACCATTCTTGCCCTGCCACAACCAGCGGTTTGCCACCGAGCCTGTTCGTGCAAGAGGAGTATCACGATAGCCGTCCTTGTTACCGTCGTGGTTCATCGTGCCATAGGCTCCGTGCGCCAAAATTACGGTTGATAGTCGCTTATCCTTCGTAACAGGGATAGCCGACGAGAGGTTAAACTCCGGTTTGAGGTGGCTGTCAAGGAAGAGATTCAAGAAGAATCGCTCCTCGTCGGTAGGCTTGCGGTGTTCGAGGTTAATCTGTCCCGTAATAGCCTCGTGTCCCGCCGTAACCGACGAAATACCCTTTGATACCTGAATGGAAGAGAGCCACATACCCGGCGTATATGACAAGCCGTAAGGGGCTGAAAGACCTCGCATTATGGTACGATTTTCATCAAGAATCTGGGTGTAAGTACCTGCCAAACCGAGCATTTTAATCTGTCGTGCGCCCGAAATCGCATCGCTAAATCCTACCGTTACCGATGCCGAGTTTTCAAAACTCTCGGCGAGGTTGCAACACGCCATCTTGCAGAGTCCCGCAAAGGAGATATTCTCGCTTTTGAGCAGACCATCTTGGCGAATATAGTTGCCGAGTCCACCCTCCACAACTACTGCATCAACGACAACACCTTCGGCGAGGCGGAACTCCACCTCACGCATCTTCTGTTCAACACGAATAGTGTCGTTGGTATAGCCAAGAAATGTTGCCACAAGGGCGTTGTTATCTTTCACTCGGTAGAGGGTGAATTTACCCTCCAAATCTGTCGCCACACCTACCGAGGTATCTGCCCAATAGACCGAAGCACCCGGAAGGGGCTTTCCCTGTGCATCAAGCACTTTGCCGATAACATTCTGCGACGATGCGAATGTAATACCGCCAAAAATTGCCAATAATATAAATGTAAGTTTTTTCATTTTGATTTCTCGTTGTTGTTATACATAATCACTTCACAGTCAAGCAATAGCAAGACCGATTAAAGGTTACGCAACAACGGGAGGGGCGCGAAGTCCGCGCCTTGAAACATCAGGCGATGATGGTAGCGGAATTTTTCGCTCATAGAAGCGAGGATTTCGCACTATATGCACCTCCTCAATACGAAGGTCATCACTGATTTGAGCCGCAATAGACAACATTATCGGCTCTATATTGATATTATCTCTCTTTGTAGTGTCGTAAAGAGTTATCTTATTGGAGTGGTCGTGGTTACAGCCGTGCGGCGGCTCAAAGTGTGGAGTCTCCCACCCTTCGTGGCAGCAACAACAAGACTTCACACCGTCGGCGTGATAGTGCAGATGGCGATCAACACGATTGGCGTGGCACGATATGGCAGTGATGCTGTTGCCGCATATCCACGCAAGATACACCGCCAACATCGCAACTATTTTCGTTACACGCATCATACAATCAAATCGCAAATTGGTCTATTGAACAAGTCCGCACTCTGCGAGTTTTTCAACCCACGCCTTTGCATCGCGCTCGGCTATTTCGCTCTCAATACCGTATTTCTCAATCAAGATAGCGGCAACATCGGCAACTTCAAACTCTTTGCTCTGCAACTCATTCCACAGCAACAGAGAGGAGTCGTTAAGCGAGATTATACGGGTCATATCGCTACTGCCTTTGCCCTGCATAATCACCACATTTTCGCCCGCCATAGAGCGCACTTTATATCCCTCTTTGAACTTCATAATCATCGTAATTTGGTGCAAATATACAAAAAAATTACGACTTTAATTAAAAATTAAAGGTTTGAGGTGGAAAATTAAATTTTAATTTATACTTTTGTGCCACTTTTCAAGACGAAAAATGTTTGTTCTGCGGTAGTAGCTCAGTTGGTAGAGCATCGGCTTCCCAAGCCGAGGGTCACGGGTTCGAGTCCCGCCTACCGCTCAAAAGGCATAAGTTTCTGATTATCGGTTGATTATACTTATAAAGCGCGGTTAAATAAGGACATTTTGAGCCTAAAAAACACTGTGGAACAGTGCAAAATGGTGCAAAAAAGTTGGCAAATTTATGGCAAAAAATGGGGAGTTCCCTGACTTTGTTCTATACTTTTAGACACAACACCATCGTATCCAGCCTCAACAAGTTCATCAGTAACCTTCTGTGTAGCCTCGGCTAATTTAGCATCGGTTGTTTGTGGATCCTCAAAAATTTCATCGGTAACATACTTGCGATATAGGCTCTGTATATACTCTTTTCCTGCATCGCCTTGCTCTGCCTTTATAGCAAGCGGCTTGCGGATATTGAGAAATACCTCTTTAACCTCACCGGTTGCATCACCTCGCTTGGTGTAGCGTTCAGCCTCGGCTTTATTTGAAGTAAAGTAAAATCCTCGACCCCAGATACCTCGATCAGTTGAACTGCCTATTAACTCTCTATTGAAAATGTTAAATTGATTAGGAGTTCCGTGATAAACCACCTTTGGCGCACCATTATCATCGACAACTTTTGATGAAGTTTCGCTTGTAAATATAATATTTTGTAGTATATTTGCAACGCCTTGCACTTGGGAGGGCTGTCCTTGAACAGCATTAGAACCTACATTTGCAAGGTTTTTTTCTGTCCACACTTCGTGTAAGTAATACCTGTTATATTTGCCCCTTTTAATTGTAACATAACAAATGTGCCGTTCATTATTGATTTCAATAGGTGCTGCAAATACTGCGGTATCGTAATCACGCCCTTTGTGGTTGGTGTCATACTGAACTAAGACTCCGCTTTCTATAACTTCTTTTACGGAAGCATAAGCAACAGCCTTTTTCCTGCCCATACCGTGTGCAAGACTATCATCGGCTCCCTTTCGATCTAATATCACCTCTCCATATAATGGGGAAATAGCTTTGCCTCCAATACTCTCGAAGTATTCTGCCACTTGTTCAGTTAGAGTCTTACCCTCTACTCGTAAAAACTCATTACCACTTAATCGTGCTATTGGAGTTTTGTTTAGCAAAAAGTTCTTAATAAACATCTTACCCCAATCGCCAAACCAACTCTTAAAACGAGAGGTGTGTACATCTACCCATTGGTGTTCCGTGAGGTTGGTATCCTTACCATTAGGAGCCTTCAACCAAGTGCCATTTTCCTTTGCTACTTGCTCAATCTCGGTACGCTCTGCTGCTATCTCTGCATTTTCACGCACAGCAGTACGGAGTCTTTCGCCTACGGCCTGGTGCCATTCAAGCACACGATTCGCCTCAGCAGCATCGGTAACAACACTCTCTGCACCGAGAGTTTCGCCCAAATGCCCTGCAAAGGCATCGAATACCTCACGATTGAAGTTCTGCTCGGCTTCGTTTACAGCACCTCTATCCGCAGTTTGCTCAATCATAAACGGAATATCCTCACTCACAGGAGCATTGCCAAAAATTTCCTCCTCCGAAATTTGGTTTTTCGGAATAGTTGTTGTATCTTTGCTCTCGGAAGCAGTGTTTTGCAGAGTAGCTGTGCCATTCTGCTTGCCGCTTGTCGGTTCGGGATCGATGTCACTACTGCCGCCCGTAGCACTGTTTTTCTCATACGCCGTTAGTAACCACTGCGGCGTTTCTTTTTGCCCCAGCATTTTACTAACAACAACTTTATGAGAAGGACCTTCTAATACAATTCGATTGTCAGAAGATTGTTTTACTTTGGTAGTATCTAATACACCTTGAATATCTTGTAATACCTCAGGGTGCTTTTGCGCAATTTTCTCCAAACCTGCAAACTCATTACCATATACGAGCGACACATCACCTATCTCTGGGTGTGTAAGAGCACCTATTGCCTCGCCATTTTTCTCTGCCAAAAGGAAATCAACTGCCTCTTGTGGCTTACCTCTGAATTGGTCGTAGATTGGTCCAAACTCACCCTCGCCAATAGGGATAATCAATGGTTCCCCATTCTCCAACTTCTGCACCGCATCGTTAATGCGCTTACGGAAATCGGCCATTTGTTGTGCGTTCTTGGCGAGTTTTGTATCAACCTCCATATCATCTAATAAAGTTTTCCGCTTTCCGCTTTAATCCTGCTGCGCAGGCTTTTCTTCCTTGCGGCTCGGAAAAATGCAAATAAATTTGCTTTTTTCGCTCGCTCCGCATCGTCAGTTCCGTTTGTTTTACTATCTTTGTCGCGATTATGAAGAAGATTAGAAACTTTTGTATTATAGCCCATATTGACCACGGTAAGTCCACCTTGGCCGATCGTCTGTTGGAGGCTACCAACACTTTGAATCAACGTGAAATGCAGTCACAGGTCTTGGACGATATGGACCTTGAACGCGAAAAGGGCATCACTATTAAGTCGCACGCTATCCAGATGAACTATGTGGCGCGTGATGGCGAGAACTATACACTCAACCTTATTGACACCCCGGGACACGTCGATTTCTCCTACGAGGTGTCGCGTGCCATTGCCTCGTGCGAGGGTGCGCTATTGGTAGTTGATGCTACGCAGGGTATTCAGGCGCAGACAATCTCGAACCTCTACCTCGCTTTCGGTAACGACCTCGAGATTATCCCCGTTCTGAACAAGATCGATATGCCGTCGGCAATGATTGACGAGGTTAAGGACCAAATCGTCGATCTGCTTGGTTGCGACCACGACGATATTCTCTGCGCCTCGGGTAAGACCGGCGAGGGTGTAGAGGAGGTGCTGGAGGCTATCGTGAGCCGTGTTCCTGCTCCAAAGGGTGATGAAAATGAGCCATTGCAGGCCCTGATTTTCGATTCGGTATTCAATCCTTTCCGTGGCATTATCGCATACTTCCGCATCTTCAATGGTACAATCCGCAAGGGTGAGCACGTCAAGTTCTTCAATACGGGCGAGGAGTACGATGCCGACGAGATTGGTGTCTTGAAGTTGAAGATGCAGCCTTGTGCAGAGCTGAAGGCGGGCAATGTGGGATATATCTGTTCGGGAATCAAGGACTCCAAGGATGTGAAGGTGGGCGATACCATTACCTCGGTGTCGAAGCCTTGTACGGAGGCTATTTCGGGCTTCGAGGATGTGAAGCCTATGGTCTTTGCCGGAGTCTATCCCGTTGAGGCCGACCAATACGAGGATTTGCGAGCATCGCTCGAGAAGTTGCAACTTAACGACGCATCGCTGACTTTCGAGCCGGAGAGCTCGTTGGCTCTCGGTTTCGGTTTCCGTTGCGGATTCCTCGGGTTGTTGCATATGGAGATTATCCAAGAGCGACTCTATCGTGAGTTCGATATGGATGTCATCACCACAGTACCCAACGTCTCTTACAAGATTACGACCACTATGGGAGATGTTGTCGAGGTGCACAATCCATCGGGTTTGCCGGAGGTTACAAAGATTGATAAGATTGAGGAGCCTTATATCTTGGCACAGATTATCACCAAGGCCGACTTCCTTGGCCCTGTGATGAAACTCTGCATCGACAAGCGAGGTGTTCTCAAGAATCAAACATATATCACACAGGACCGTGTTGAGGTCAATTTCGAGATGCCGTTGTCGGAGATTGTTTTCGATTTCTACGACAAACTGAAGAGTATCTCGAAGGGATATGCATCGTTTGACTACCATCGAACGGGTTACGCGATAAGTAAGTTGGCAAAGTTGGATATTTTATTAAATGGCGATCCAGTAGATGCACTCTCATCGCTTATTTATGCCGACCATGCCTACGACTTTGGCCGTAAGATGTGCGAAAAGTTGAAGGAACTTATCCCGCGTCAGCAGTTCGATATCGCTATTCAGGCAGCTATTGGAGCCAAGATTATTGCCCGCGAGACTGTAAAGGCGGTGCGTAAGGATGTAACTGCAAAGTGTTATGGAGGAGATATCTCGCGTAAGCGAAAGCTGCTCGAGAAGCAGAAGGCGGGTAAGAAACGTATGCGTCAGATTGGTCAGGTACAGGTGCCACAGACGGCCTTCCTTGCGGTGCTCAAGATGGACTAAATTTGTAGTCTGACAAGAAGTTATAAAGCTAATGGTCCCAAATTAGTTTAGTATGAAAAAGACAATTATAGACCTTTTCGAGTCGTCGGTAGAGAAGTATGGCGAGAAGCCGTTTTTGCTCGAAAAGAGAACAGATAAATTCGAGCCGACAACATATGCGGAGACTCGCGAGATTGCACTGAAGACGGGTGCAGGACTTGCAGCCCTTGGAATTGCGCAAGGGCAGGCTGTTTCGATTCTGGCAGAGGGTTGCAATGCGTGGATTACCTCGGAGCTGGGTCTTTTGTATGCCGGAGCTATCAGCGTGCCGTTGTCGATAAAATTGGAGGAGGCTAACGATTTGCTCTTCCGTCTGTGCCATGCCGACGTTCGCGCAATTTTTGTCTCGCGCAATCAGCTCTCGAAGATTCGTCGTATCCGCGAGCAGTTGCCATTGGTGAAGCATATTATTGTGTGGGGCGATATCGAGTTGCAGGAGGGCGAAATAAGTCTCGATGAGTTGAATGAAATGGGCGAGAAGTATCTTGCAGAGCATCGCGAGGAGTTCTTGGCCATAGGTCAGGCTATTCAGAATGACGACTACGCCACCAT
>JAFXHB010000114.1 GCA_017536605.1 Alistipes sp. | reverse complement strand
GGTCATCTCCGGCACCTGCTGTCCCTCCTGACCTTGGAAGCCGTTTGCCATAAGCCACTCACGCACAAACTCCTTGGAGAGTTGCTTCTGCTTCTCGCCCTTGGCAAGACGCTCCTCGTAGCCCTCCTTGTAGAAGTAGCGCGAAGAGTCCGGGGTATGAATCTCGTCCATCAAATAGATTACGCCCTCCTTCTTACCGAACTCATACTTGGTATCGACCAAAATCAAGCCCATCTTTGCAGCAATCTCCGTACCACGCTCAAAGATTGCGCGGGTATATTTTTCAAGTTGCTCGTAGTCCTCACGCGACACGATGCCCTGCGCGATAATCTCCTCCTTGGAGATATCCTCGTCGTGTCCCTCTGCCGCCTTGGTTGTCGGAGTGATGATTGGCTCCGGGAACTTCTGGTTCTCGACCATTCCCTCCGGCATCTCAACACCGCAGATGGTGCGCTTACCAGCCTTATACTCGCGCCAAGCGTGTCCCGAAAGGTAGCCACGAATAACCATCTCCACCTTGAAAGGCTCGCACTTATGACCTACGGTAACCATCGGGTCGGGAGTGGCAATCTTCCAGTTCGGAAGGATATCGGTGGTTGCATCAAGGAACTTGGCAGCAATCTGATTCAGCACCTGTCCCTTGAAAGGGATTCCCTTTGGCAACACAACATCAAACGCCGAGATACGGTCCGAAACAACCATCACAAGGTAGTCGCCCTCAATGCTATACACATCACGAACCTTTCCTACATAGTGTGCCGTCTGTCCCGGCAACTGCAAATTTGTCTTAACTATTGCTTTCATATCTATATTATATTTTAGTTTTCTTTGCCACAAAGATAGTAAAAAGTGTGGAATTTACGATTAGAAAATATAGTTGAGTCCGATATTTACACCACTTTTTCCATCTCGCTTATCAAACGGCATACCCCACTCCACCGAGAGTATGAAGTTTTGGTTCATAATGAGCTTTGCTCCCATACCCGCGCTCGCGTGCACACCACTCTTTGAGCCGGAGTACAACACCGAAGCGTATTCGGGATATTTTTCGGCGGCAGCCTTCTGCTCGGCAAGACGATAATTGCGTGTTACTACACCCATATCAACAAACGGATTTACCGTTATGCGCCACATCTGCTTGATAAAGTTAAAGTCAACAATACGCACACGACACTCAAAATTTGCCCACGCATAGCCTCGGCCGAGGATACGATTTTGAAGCACTCCGCGCACCGTATTCATACCACCCAAGCCCTCGCTCTTGATTTGTCGAAGATACAATGTCTGTATGGTCTACAACATATAGAACGGAGCATTGCCAAAGGTCTCCTGTGCCGCTACACGATAGCCCAGCACCACACGACCTCCAATAGGGATAAAGTGTCGCCACGACGCCATCAAGCGATAGAAGCCATTGCCCGACCCCTGCAAGTCGGTTGAGACCAATCCGACAGCCTCAAAGCAGTAGCCTCGTTGCGGTGCAAGTTCGTGGTCGCGCGTATCATAGAGTGCACCTATCTTAAAATCAAGATGCGAACCTCCAACCTCGTTATCACGAATCAAGCCAACCTCACGATAGATGTTATAGAGCGATGGTGCATCGCGATATTTTTTGAGTTGTACAGCATCGGTCGTAAAGTGCCAAAAGGTTACACCCGCCATAACCGTAAAATTCTTTGACACAGGAGCCTGCACATCAAAGAGCGCACGCACCATCTTGCGGTCGTTGGCATAGAACGACGGGTTGTAGAGCGCACTCTTCTTTGTTACGAAGTCGTAGTTATATGGCGAAGCAAAACCGTTAAAACCATAGAACTGATTCATCTGCGCCCCAAGATATGTTGCCGCAACCGTAAGGCGCATACCACCCGGAAGCAGATACTTTGAGTCGTAGAAGATATGAGCCAACATCTCACCCTTCGTGTAGCGCGACACCTCAACATTAAACTTATGGCGGTAGTCGGGATATTGGCTACCATCGCCATAGTAGAAGATATCACACAAGGCTCCATACTGAAAGCCGAGGTCGGAGTTGTACGAGATAGCCGGAAAGGGGCCAAAGTTCCAACCCGTCTTAATCTTGTGTAGTTTTTCGTAGTCGCGTTTTGCTTGGCGTCGCTCCTTGCCACTCATCCCCTCTTTGATAAAAGCGGAGCGATAGTCGCTCTTTTCCGATTTTGGCTCTTCGGCTCGCGTCTCCCCTACCGAGAGAAGCAGTAACGACGCAAGCAGAAATGTCAAACCCTTATTCATAATTCGTATATCTTTTCTAAAATTTTCCGCCCAAAAGTTCAAAAACAAAGTAGCCGAGATAGTTTCCTACGGCATAGCCGACCAGACCAATTGATATTCCCACGACCACAATGTCGCGATTCTTCATTGAAGCAGCAACCATCGGCACAAGCGCAGGAGAGTTAATCATTGTGTTGGAGGTTATGATGGCTGTATCGCCGTCAATACGACAGAGTTTACCCAAAACAAGTGTGAGTATCAACGACACAAACACCCCAAATAGTTGGAGCAAGAAGAGGTAAAAGCCCTTCTCAAAGTCAATGGTTGAGAGGTCTGCGCAAGAGGCTATCGCCAACGAGAAGATGTAGACAATATACATTCCCGCATCGTAACTCTTATCCCATTGCTTCACCTCATTCCAAGCTGTTAGAGCAAGGCTCAATGTCGTAAGCGTGAGGAACAGCACCAACATAAAGAGACTCTCGTCATACAACTGTACAAAGGTTGCCACACCAAACGAAACACCCACAACCGCAATCGTCGCACCCACAATTTTGAGGAGTTGCACAAACGCCTTCTTATTGAGAAATGTGCGATATGGATTTATGCTCGTATCCTCTGCCGTAAACTCTTCATCATCACTCTTGCCTCGTCCGAGCCATAAGCGAGCCACTTTTATACCCACACCCATCAAGAAGATAAGGTAGAAGAAGCATATAGCAATATCAAAAGTGGTCATCACCAAGAAGGTATCCTCCGAGAGCCCAAGCATCTTGTATAGAGCCACAAGGTTTGGCGTTCCGCCCGTGAAAGTACCAACCAAACAACCCGCAATGGCAGGAGCCTCGTCGCCGAGGTGCGGAGCAAAGATGTAAAAGCCGGCAACCACAGTAATCAACACCGAAACAATGCCTACGACGGTGGCAACAAGGGAGGTCTTAATTGAGAATTTCTTAAAGTTACAACTAAACAGCATCATCGGAATAGCCAGCGGAACAGCAATCTCGCTCAAAGTCTTACGAAGCGAGAACTCCCCCTCAACAATATCGGGCAGAAGCCCCGAATTGCCGATAATAATACCGATAATATAACAAATCATCACAGGACCCACTCGTCGGATAAGCTTCACTCGTTCGCAAAGCCACATCACAACAGCAGGAAGAATACAACAAAGTATAGTAAAGAGTATTTCTGCAACCATTTTTACTGAATAAGTATCACAAACACTGATTGTTATTTCGCTATTTTAGTCGCAAATATAACAAAAAGTCAATATAGGAATGCGGTATTCAGAATGTTTTTTGTATATTTACATCAACAATTTGTTGAAGCGTATGAAAAACTTAATCAGAATACACTGCACAAACTGCGATAAGGTCGTAGATGTAGAGATGGGAACATCGTTGCTTGAAGTGAGCCAAATGCTCGCCCTGAACAATAAGCGACCATACCTCGCCGCACTCGTAAATCATCGTATCAAGGAGTTGAACTACAAGGTCTATACGCCCGCCAAGATAGAGTTTATAGATATAACCTCCTCGGCAGGATTTCGCACCTATCAGCGTACGCTCGTATTTATTATGCAGGCGGCAGTAGCGAAGTTATATCCGACACAGAAGTTCTACGTGCGCCACTCCATCGGCGACAGCCTCTACTGCGAGATTGAGGGGAAGTCCGACCTCTCGGAGGCGGAGTGCCGCGACCTATACGATGCGGCGCAGTCTATCATTGAGGCAGACCTTCCAATTTCGCGCGAGAAGATACCGAGCGAGGAGGCGATTGCAGAGTTTGAGAAGCGCAATATGGAGGATAAAATCGACCTGATAGTGTCGCGAGGACGACTATACAGCTCCATAGAGCGTATGGGCAACGATATTGGCTACTTCTTCGGAGCATTAGCCCCTTCAACCCGCTACATCACACACTTTGAGGTGCGACCTTACCACCGCGGCTTCTACATCTCTACGCCGACACGCTCACACCCTGACACTATCGCCGATGCACCAAACCTGAATAAGATGTTCTCCATCTTTGACAGTTACTCCCGCTGGGTGGAGTTGCTCGGAGTGCGTACCGTAGGCAAACTCAACAAGCGCATAGGCGATGGAGATGCAGGCGAACTGATAAAGATTGCCGAGGCAGTACACGAGAAACTTCTCTCGAAAATTGCCGATAAAATCGGGGAGGCACGTCGCGAGAAGGGTCTGCGACTGATACTTATCTCCGGACCATCGTCAAGCGGTAAGACCACCACCTCGAAGCGACTCGGTGTGCAGTTGCAGGTGCTGGGTCTGCACCCCGTACTCATCTCCACCGATGACTACTTCGTGAATAGAGAGGATACTCCGCGCGACGAGAATGGCGACTACGACTTTGAGGCGTTGGAGGCGATAGACCTTGCCCGACTGAACAAGGACCTCGCCGACCTGATGGAGGGCAAGAGCGTTGAGATTCCGCGCTTTGACTTTGTTACGGGAACACGTCAGTGGCACGAGACACCTCTGCGCCTTGACGAGCGTTCCGTACTTATTATGGAGGGTATCCACGCCCTAAATCCACGCCTGACACCGAGCATTCCAAACGATGCGAAGTTCCGCATCTACGCCTCGTGCTTCACCTCAATAGCGATGGACAACACCTCGCGCATACACACCACAGACAACCGCCTATTGCGCCGAATGATACGCGACAACGCCACACGTGGCACATCTGCCGCCGACACCATCGGTCGCTGGGAGAGCGTAAGGCGTGGCGAGGAGCGACACATCTTCCCTTATCAGGAGGAGGCCGACGTGATGTTCAACTCTTCGCTCCTCTACGAGATTTCGGTACTAAAACCATTTGCCGAGCCTCTCTTGCGCGAGATACCGAACTCTCGCCCCGAATATGCTACGGCGCAGGGAATGTTGAAGTTCCTTGAAAACTTTACGACGATACCGACCGACGAGATTCCGCCAACCTCCGTATTGCGCGAATTTATCGGTGGCTCGGCGTTTAAGTATTAACGGAAAACTGAAAGCGGAAAGCGGAAAACTTTTTAGTTTTTTCTTTCCGTTTTCCGTTTTTTCGCTATCTTTGTAGCAATTAAAACAAACCACATACATTATGTTTGACAAATTTGTAAATCGTCATATCGGGTGCGCCAACCCCGATACACTCAAAGCGATGCTTGACACCATCGGCGTAGGCTCGGTAGAAGAACTTATCGCGCAGGTTATCCCGTCAGATATCCGTCTAAATTCGCCACTCGCCCTCTCGGAGGCGATGAGCGAGTATGAATTTGCCACCCACATTGAGGAGTTGGCATCTCGCAACGAACAGTTCCGCTCCTTTATCGGTATGGGCTACTACCCCAACGCCTCTTCGGCTGCCATTATGCGCAACGTCTTTGAGAATCCGGCGTGGTACACCTCCTACACCCCATATCAGGCGGAGATTTCACAAGGTCGCTTGGAGGCTCTCTTAAACTACCAGACCGCTATAATCTCGCTTACGGGTATGGAGATTGCCAACTGCTCGTTGCTTGACGAAGGTACGGCAGCGGCCGAGGCTATGGCGATGATGTTCGCCCTTCGCTCACGCGAGGCAGTGAAGGAGGGACGCAACACCCTATTCGTAGATGCAAATATATTTCCACATACACTTGACGTGTTGCTCACACGTAGCGAGCCTTTCGGTATTGAACTCGTAATAGATGACTATGCCGACTACACCTTCACGGGTAAGGAGTTTGGCGCAATCGTGCAGTACCCTGCCGCCAATGGTGAGGTGCGCGACTATGCCGACTTTGTCGCTGCGGCACACGCCGTAGGCGCACTCGTAACCGCAGATGCAGATTTGCTCTCGTTGGCACTCCTCGCACCACCGGCAGAGTGGGGCGCAGATATTGCCGTAGGTACTACCCAGCGTTTGGGTTGCCCAATGGGCTTTGGCGGTCCTTCGGCAGGATATATGGCTACAAAGGAGGCTTTCAAGCGCAATATGCCGGGACGTATTATCGGTGTTTCGGTGGATAGACTTGGTCGTCGCGCGTTGCGTATGTCGCTCCAAATGCGCGAGCAACATATCAAGCGTGAGCGTGCAACATCAAATATCTGCACCGCATCGGCTCTAATGGCATCTATCGTCGGCTTCTACTGCGTATATAACGGAGCAGAGGGCTTGCGCCGTGCCGCCCTCACTGCCCACCTCTCGGCTTTGACCGCTGCAAAGGGTATTGAGGCACTCGGCTATAAACTCGCCTGCACAAACTTCTTCGACACGCTCGATATTGAGGCGGAGGCTTCGGTTGTGGAGTCAGTTGCGGAGGAGCATCACATAAACTTCTACTACCCTTCGGAGTTCCGTGTGCGATTGTCGTTTGACGATGTAACAACCCCTGCCGAGGTAGAGGAGGTTATCGCAATTTTTGCCGAGGCAAAGGGCAGAAAGCAGAAAAAGGTGCATCACATCACCGAGCCACAAACATTTATGGCTCGCAAGTCGGCATATCTGACCGAGCCTGTATTCAACCGCTACCGTTCGGAGAGCGAGTTGATGCGCTATATCAAGCAGTTGGAGTTGCGCGATATCTCGTTGGCAAACTCGATGATTTCGCTCGGCTCTTGCACTATGAAGTTGAACGCAGCCGCGTTGATGCAGCCACTATCTTTGTCGGGCTTCCAAAATATCCACCCATTCGCCCCTGCCGACCAGCGCGAGGGCTACACCGCGCTTATCGAGGAGTTGGAGCGCGACTTGGCAACCATCACAGGCTTTGCGGCTTGCTCGGTACAGCCAAATTCGGGTGCTGCGGGCGAGTATTCGGGCTTGATGGTTATTCGCGCCTACCACCAGAGTCGCGGTCAGGGCTATCGCAACATCGTCTTGATACCTGCTTCGGCACACGGCACAAACCCTGCTTCGGCGGCTATGGCGGGTATGAAAATTGTTACAGTAGCGTGCGACGAACACGGAAATATCGATGTTGATGATTTGAAGGCAAAGGCGGAGCAGCACTCTTCGGAGTTGTGTGCCTTGATGGTAACCTACCCTTCGACACACGGCGTATT
>JAFXHB010000113.1 GCA_017536605.1 Alistipes sp. | reverse complement strand
ATAATATCTATCTCGTCCAATGTGGCGATATGCCCGAAGCCTCGCTGTCCGAACTTGGAGGAGTCTGCCAATACGACAGTCTTTGATGATGCCGCCATCATCTTTTGCGAGAGTTGAGCCTCCTCAATCGTTGATGTGGTGATGCCGAAATCGGGGTCAATGCCATCAACACCTACGAAGAACTTTGAGCAGACCATACTTTGAAGTGCTACGGCGGCATTTTCACCTCGCGTAGCAAACGACTTCTTATAGACCTTGCCTCCGAGTTGTTCAACGGTAATGTTTTTACATTCGTTGAGTAGTGCCGAGACCTTCAAGAAGGGGGTTACCACATTCAACGACGATAGTTCCCTGTCGTGTAGCACCTCCGCGAGGGCATAGGTGGTTGAGCCTGCCGAGATCATTATGGAGTCGTTGTCGCACACGAGTTCGGCGGCGCGTATTGCGATACGCTGCTTTGCCTCGCGGTTTAGGAGACTCTTGGTCATAAGGTCGCGGTCTGCAATGTGCGGATTGGCAAGGCGTGCGCTACCGTGTACCTTGTAGAGAAGCCCCTTCCCTTCAAGAATCTTTACGTCGTTACGAATTGTAACGGTTGTTACTCCAAGTTCGTCTGCCACATCTGCAATGCGTATAAAGCCAAACTTATGCAGTTTGTCAAGGATAAATTGGTGGCGTTCAGCAATACTCAACATATATCTCCGAATTATAATTTACAATTTAGTGGGCCTCTAACCAATTTTTACCGACTCCGCACTCGGCGGTGAGTGGTATTGAGAGATTGGCAGCACCCTCCATCTCCTCCTTCACGATCTTCTCTACCGCCTCGCGCTCAGAGATGAGCATATCTATGACAATTTCGTCGTGTACCTGCATAATGATTTTTGAGCGTAAGCCCTCCGCGCCAAGTCGTCTATGTACCCCGACCATCGCCAACTTCATAATGTCGGCTGCCGTTCCCTGTATCGGTGCATTTATGGCGTTTCGCTCCGCCAAGGAGCGAACATTGGCATTCTGCGAGGTGATGTCTGCAAGGTAGCGACGGCGACCAAAGAGTGTCTCGGCGTAACCCCTCTCACGAGCCTTTGCTACGCTCTCCTCCATATAGCGTTGTACCCCTTCGTACGATGCGAAGTAGCCCTCAATCAGAGCCTTTGCCTCGCTGCGCGGAATACGCAACCTCTGCGATAGTCCGAAGGCGGATATGCCGTAGATGATACCGAAGTTGGCGGTCTTGGCACGTCGTCGCTCCTCGGAGGTTACCTCCTCAATGCCCTTCTTGAAGATGCGGGCTGCGGTTGCGGCGTGAATATCGTCTCCGTTGCGGAATGCCTCGCATAGAGCCTCATCACCGGAGAGGTGCGCCATAAGTCGCAACTCCACCTGCGAGTAGTCCGCCGAGAGTAGCAGGTGCTTCTCATCGCTCGGAATAAATGCCTCGCGGATAGGTCGTCCAATCTCCTCTCGTATAGGAATGTTCTGCAAATTAGGATTTGTGGAAGATAGTCGTCCCGTAGCGGTAACTGCCTGATTGTACGAGGTGTGAATATGCCCCGTTACAGGATTTACCAAGAGTGGCAGTGCGTCAATATAGGTTGAAAGCAACTTCTTAACACCGCGATATTGCAGTATCAAATCCACGACTTCGTGTTCGCCGGCAAACGATTGAAGATACTCCTCGTCGGTGCAGAACTGCTTTGTCTTGGTCATCTTCGGCTTGTCGGTGATGCGCATCTTCGCAAAGAGAAGTTCTCCTAATTGGCGACTCGAATTTATGTTTATATCTCGCTCGCCCGAAATCGCGCGTATCTTCTCCTCAATAGCGGTCAGTTGTTGCGACAACTCTTTGGAGTATTGGTGCAGAGCCTCGCTGTTGATGCTCACGCCCTCCCACTCCATATCAACCAGCACATCTATCATCGGCTTTTCAACCTCGTGGTAGAGTTTCAGCAACGCAGGCTCCTTCTCAATCAGGGCTATCAGTGCGTGGTAGAGTTGTAGCGTGATGTCGGCATCTTCGGCAGCATACTCGGAGATAGGCTCCAAGCCCACCATATCCATCGTGAGTTGTTTTGCTCCCTTGCCTATAAGTGTCTCAATGGCTATTGGAGAGTAGTTGAGATAACGCTCTGCCAAAGCATTCATATTGTGTCGTGCCTCACTATCAAGCAGGTAGTGAAGTATCATCGTGTCAAACTTTTCGCCCTTGACGGCGATGCCGAGTGTGCGGAGAAAGAGCGTGTCAAACTTCATATTCTGCCCCACCTTCGCAATCTTCTCATTCTCAAACAGAGGGCGTAAAATCGTGGCATAATCACTCTCAATCTCGTTGCGACTACGTTTGTCGCCACTATGCCCGAATGGGATATACCACGCCTCGTGCGCTCTTACCGCCAACGACATACCGACCACTCTGTCGCCAAAGATATTGAAGCCCGTAGTCTCAATATCAAAGCAGAAATAGTCGTGCTGTGCCACCTCTGCAACAACCTCACGCAGAGCCTCCGACGAGAGTACGGTTGTGTATTTGTGAGGCGTAGTTGCCACAGTGGCAAATGTGGAAAGGGAGAGTTCCCCCTCTGCGGGTTGTGTGGCAGAGGTCGATGTGGTAGGTGCTGTCGGCACTATCGGTGCAAACATATCGTCAAAGAGTGAGCCTTGCCCCTCCATTGAGGCCTTGTGCAGTGCCGCCGACTTTGCACGCGCTATATTGGCAAGTTGTGTCTGCGGTGCTTGTTGTGGTACGGAGATATCCTCCGCAGGTGCAAGGTTGTTCAAATCGGCAAGGAACGCCTTGAAGTCAAGTTCGGCATAGAGTGCGCGTAACTCGTCAATCTTCGGACAGCAAATCGTAAGTGCCTTTTCGTCAAACTCGATAGGCACGTCAAGTCGTATTGTTGTCAGCACCTTCGCCAAGCGCAACTGCTCCTCGTTCTCGCGAATGTTTGTGGCGGTTTTACCTCCAATCTTATCGACGTTGGCGATGATATTCTCAACCTCGCCATAGGTCTGTACCATCTTGCAGGCACCCTTCTCGCCGATACCCGGAACACCCGGAATGTTGTCGGAGGAGTCGCCCCACAACGCCAAGATGTCGCGCACCAACTCCGGACGCTCAATGCCGTACTTTTGGCTTATGGCAGCCTTGTCGATAATCTCTATGCCATCGCCCTTCTGCTTGTAGAGGTAGCGATGTTCGCCGACAAGTTGTCCGTAATCTTTGTCGGGAGTTACCATATAGACCTCGTAGCCAGCCTCTTCGCCCTTGACAGCCAGAGTTCCGATAACATCGTCAGCCTCAAAGCCCGGTACCTCCAAGATGGGGATACACATCGCCTCAACAATACGCTTCACGTATGGTACGGAGTGTATGATATCGTCGGGCGTATCGGGGCGGTTTGCCTTGTATGCCGGATATATCTCTCGGCGGAAGCAACCACCCTTCGGGTCAAATGCAACACCGAGCAGGTCGGGCTTTTCGCGCTTTTGAATATCACGCAAGAACTTCGTGAAGCCGAAGACAATAGAGGTGTTCATTCCGCTACGATTGCGCATAGGTCGCCCAAGGAAGGCGTAGTAGTATTTGAAAATCAATGCGTAAGCATCGACAAGAAAAAGCCGTTTCATTATTAGCCATTAGCCCTTGACATTTGGTCTTCACTGCTCCGCCTCGGCAAAGTCTGCAAGCAGCATCTGCCCTCGGCTTAATCGCAGCGGTGGCCATTAGCCATTAGCTATTTGAATTAAAAATTCCTTTAATTGTCAATTAAATGTTCTCCTCTGCATACCATTCGGCGTAGGAGGTGGCGGTTTCGTGTAGGCGCAACGAGTGCAACTGCACCTCCGCAGGCAGAGCCCTGCGCAATCGCTCGGCAAAGTCCGAGAGCATATTCTCGCAGGTTGGCTGGTAATCAACCAAAACTACCTTGCTGAACTTTGCACCAAGCACCGCCTTCAACTCCTCGTTCTGCTTCGAGTTGCGCAATACGAAGGAGTGGTCAAGCCTATCAACAATCTCGCTATTGACGATGCGTTTCAGGTCGCCGAAGTCCATTACCATACCCAATTTCGGGCTATCCTCGCAACGAGAAGGCTCGCCTATCACCGTTACGAAGAGGCGATAGGAGTGTCCGTGTATCTCGCGACATAGTCCGTCGTATCCATCAAGGGCGTGCGCCGACTCAAAGGAGAACTCCTTGGTCAATCTTATCTTTGCCATAGTTATCTATCCAAATAGTCGATGTGTGGCTCGCGCTGGAACATCTCGTTGAGCGAGATATATGTCTGTGTGCTGGTGATGCCCGGTATGCGGAGAATGTTGTCAAAGATGGTGTGCATCAAATGCTCATTATCTACGCAGTAGAGTTTTACCATCGCCGTATATGTACCCGTGATGAAGTGGCACTCAACCACCTCCGGAATATGTTTCATCTTCTCTGCTACCGAGATACTCATCATCGGGTCTTGGATACGCAGGTTCACAAAGGCGCAGACATCAAATCCGAGCATCTTCGGATTGACAATCATACGACTGCCGAGAATCACACCCTCGTCCTCCAACTTCTTGATGCGCTGATGTATCGCTGCACCCGAGATGCCGCAGGCGCGGGCAATCTCCAAGTATGGCATTCGCGCATTCTTGACCAAGAACTTCAAAATTTTTCTATCCGTAGCATCTAATAACTCCTTGCTCATAATCTTATTTTTTGGGGCTGTTAGCCATTAGCCATTGGCCATTGGCTGAATTAAAATTGTCAATTATTTTAATACTCCTAACTCTTTTCCCACTTCGGTAAATGCCGCTACGCAACGCTCCAACTGCTCGCGTGTGTGTCCTGCCGATACCTGTACGCGAATACGCGCCTGTCCCTTCGGAACAACAGGGTAGTAGAAGCCCGTAACGAAGATACCCTTCTCCTGCAATGCGGCAGCAAACTCCTGTGAGAGTTTCGCATCGTAGAGCATAACGGCACATATCGCCGATACGGTAGGCTTAATATCAAAACCCGCAGCCAACATCTTCTCGCGGAAGAAGGCAACATTTTCGACCAAGCGGTCGTGGTGTTCGTTGCTCTCCTCCAACATCTTAAACATCTCAATACCTGCACCCACAACTGCCGGTGGCAACGAGTTTGAGAAGAGGTATGGGCGAGAACGCTGGCGGAGCATATCTATAATCTCCTTGCGACCTGTCGTGAAGCCTCCGACAGCACCTCCAAAGGCCTTGCCAAGAGTGCCTGTAAGAATATCCACCTCGCCGCGTAGGTTGTATAACTCTGTAATACCTCGTCCCGTTGCACCCAAGACACCCGCCGAGTGGCACTCATCAACCATCACCAAGGCGCGATACTCCTTCGCCAAGCGACAAATCTCGTCAAGCGGAGCAGCGTTGCCGTCCATTGAGAATACGCCGTCGGTTACGATAATGCGGAAACGTTGTGCCTGCGCACGCTTCAAGCAATCCTCCAACTCCTCCATATTGGCGTTGGCATAGCGATAGCGCACCGCCTTGCAAAGACGCACTCCGTCAATAATTGAGGCGTGGTTCAGCGAGTCCGAGATGATTGCGTCCTGCTCGGTGAAGAGGGGCTCAAAGACACCTCCGTTGGCATCAAAGCAGGCTGCATAGAGGATAGTATCCTCCGTACCGAAGTAGTCTGCGATAGCCTTTTCAAGTTGCTTGTGAATATCCTGACAGCCACAGATGAAGCGTACCGACGACATACCGAAACCGCGCTCGTCCATAGTGCGCTTCGCCGCCTCAATAAGGCGCGGATTATCCGAAAGACCGAGATAGTTGTTAGCGCAGAAGTTCAGACACTCTTTACCAGCAACCTCAATAGCGGAGCGTTGTGGCGAACAGATTACTCGCTCGGTCTTATAAAGACCGGCCTCCTTGATTGACTGCAACTCTTGTTCAAGGTGTTGCTTAAAGTTTCCGTACATAACTATATCATTTTAAGTTGTTTATCTCCTATATAAAGCGACTTTGCGCCGAGTATTGCTTACAAATTGTAACAATACCCAACGCAAAGATATAATTTTTACGCTAAAAATTCGCCTGTTACAGCACTTTTTTGCTTGTTAGGTTACGATTTTTCTTTGTGGAGGTTGCAGATGTTGCGATATTTTTACATCTCGCTTGCACCTGTTGATGTGCCACCGATATTGTCGCCACCATCGTCCGATTTGGCATTGGTGCGCTTTACATACAACCCCTGCTTTCCGAAGTTGTAACTTACCGAGAGGCGGATACAACGCCCCACCGTGCTATTAGAAGCCCATTGGCGATAGGTCGGTGTTTCGGCGAGTTGCTTGAATGTCGTTGTTCGTGCGTGAGGGTTATAAACCGCTACGGCAATCTCCAACTTATCCTTCAACAACTTCTGTCCAAGGCGGGCTTGTGTGCCTAATATCCAATTTGTACCGACACGGCCCATCTGTGGCTCTATGCGAAGAAGATACTCCGAGAGCGTCAGCCTTGCACCCTTCCATAGAGCAATCATCATATTGAGGTTTTGCGACATTGTCCACCCCTTGCTCTCAATCCCCTCGTCAGTCAGTCGGTAGGCGATATGTCCGCCTCGTACCGAGAGTGATAGGTTGAATTTTGCCGAAGGGCGATAGGAGAGCGATACCCCTGCGCCATAACCACGCAGACGACCGTGGTTACGGTATGTGGAGTTCACGAAGCCCTCATCATCTATAAATGAGTAGGTAGAGATGAGGTTGTTTGAAAGACGCGAATACAACTCGCCCGTTGCACTCAACTTGTTGTTTGTGTAGGCATATTTGAGCGACAGATTGTGCGTAACGCCTGTACGAAGTTTCGGATTTCCGTATTGGCGGTCGATAAGGCTCTCGGTAACAAACGGAGTCATTGCGTTAATACCCGGACGAGAGAGTCGCTCCGTATAGGAGAAGGCGAGGGTATGTCCCACCTTCGGCAGATATGTAAGCGAGATGTAAGGTATAACATTCACGAGCGATGTCTTCCACTTTTCGCGCTTGTCGCTTTGGTAGTCGGTGGCGTACCACGCCCCCTCCAAACGACCTCCTGCACGTGCCGAGAACTTTCCGATAGAGTAGGCGTAGCCGGCATATACACCAAGTACGTTTCTTGTCAGGCGTGTTGTTCCGCTTGATTCGGAGAGTGTCGCCCCCAACCCATCTATATTGGCTTGGTCGGTGATAGTCTGCGTGTTGTCGTAGGAGTGCTTTGCGCCAGCCTCAATAGTGTGGTGCTTGTGTATAGGGTTTATATAGTCTATTTGCGCTACATTTTGCAACGCTGTTGCAGTCTGCTCGGTAGCAATCTGTGATTCTGTACCAATACCGCCAAGAGGCTCAAACATCTTCAACTGATTTGATACTTGTGGCGGTATAATTGAGATGTTGTCCGATACGGTCAGTGTATGACCCTCACCTTTGAAGGAGTGCTGATAACTCACCGTAGCATCTACGCCAATCCAATTATTGGAGTTTGTTTGAGGCGAGTTGTAGCCATAGATAGGATTGTTGCTGTCGTCAAAATAGTTGTAGCGGCCTCTTATATCGACATTCTGCTTACCGCCCCATACACCAACCTCCGCCGTAACAAGATTTACCGAGTCAATCTGATAACTTGCATTGACGTTGCCGTAGAGTGAGTAGTAGCCGTAGCCATAGTCGGCATCTAAATTGAGATAGCGGTATGCAGAGCCATCAACCAAGTTTTCCAAACGATTGGTCTGGTAGCCAACCGCATCTTTGTTTGCCCACGCCTGCGAGTAGTAGAAGGCGGTTGAGAGCGATAGTTTCTCCGTCTGCACCGTGAATTGTGCCGAATTGTTGGTGCTCCAATTGCGGTTAAACCAATTGCCGGCAGCGAGATTTACACGACCATTGTAGCCATCAAACTTCGCCTTTGTGGTTATGATATTCAGCACGCCGCCCACACCTTCGGCATCGTACTTCATTGAGGGATTTGTTACGACCTCAATACGTTTGATTGACGAGGCGGGCATACTCTTGATGATGTCGGCAAAGTTGCGCGACATTGACGATGAGGGGTGTCCGTTTACCAATATCTTATAGTCGCTCTGCCCATTCATCAGCACCTTACCTTCGGCATCAAGCGAGAGTTGAGGGACCTTGCGAATAATATCTTCAAGCGTGCTGGTTGAGGCTTCGGGGTCGTCCTCTACCGAGTAGGTCAATTTTTCGGCATCGGCCGTTACGATGGGCTTCTGAATGGTTACCGCCACAGCATCAACCTCTACGCCCTCCGTTATGGCTATCTCGCCCATATCCACGTACTTCCCTGCCACTTTGACAGACTGCTTTGCAGTGGTATATCCTACCGACGATACTTCTAACACCATTTCGCCCTGCTCTTTGGTGTCGAGCGAGAATGTTCCGTCGTTGCGAGCCGCTACTGCCGATACGATTACCGTATCTCGCAAGAGGGCAACCGTAGCATAACCGACACCCACCTTTTTGTTGCCATCAACGACCTTGCCCAATAGGGTTGTCTGCGCACTCGCAGCGAAGACGCTGAATAGTAGTGCGATTACCAAGAGATAGTTTCTCATCTTTCTGTTTTTTATAGGAAAAATAACGAAAAGATTGCGTGTATATTGCTCTCTTTTGTCATTTTTCGTGTTTGTCGCCCATAGCCCCAAATGAGCGGTTGTAACGAAAAGTGGGCTGTGCAACGATGTTGGACAGCCCACTCGTATATATACTTATATATATTACTTGCGGATAGCAGCCACACCCGGCAACTCCTTACCCTCAATGTACTCCAAGAGTGCGCCACCACCGGTTGAAACGTACGATACCTTGTCAGCCAAGCCGAACTTGTTGATACAAGCCACCGAGTCGCCACCACCGATAAGTGAGTATGCGCCATTGGTCTGTGTAGCCTCGGCGATAGCCTCTGCTACGGCACGTGAGCCTGTCGAGAACTTGTTGATCTCAAACACACCAACAGGACCATTCCAAAGGATAGTCTTGCACTTCAAGATCTCCTCGCGGAAGAGTTTCTTACCCTCCTCCGAGATATCGACACCCTCCCACTCGGCAGGAATATCATTTACAGGAGCAGTCTTGGTGTTAGCCTCCTCGCTGAAATCGTCGCAAACGAGAGCGTCAGGCGACATAACGAACTCAACGCCACGAGCCTTTGCCTTTGCCAAGATATCAAGAGCCACAGGGAACATATCAGGCTCGCAGATAGACTTACCAACCTTGCCACCGAGTGCGCCGGCGAAGGTGTAGGTCATACCGCCACCGATAATAATCTTATCAACCTTCTCCATCAAAGTCTCAATGATAGTGATTTTGGTTGAAACCTTCGAGCCACCAACGATAGCCACGAATGGACGCTGTGGGTTCTGCATCATACCGTCGATAGCCTTCAACTCGTTCTCCATAACGTAGCCGAACATCTTGTCGTTAGGGAAGTACTCGGCGATAAGAGCAGTCGAAGAGTGAGCGCGGTGTGCTGTACCGAAAGCGTCGTTGATGTAGCAGTCAGCATACGAAGCCAACTTCTTCACGAACTCCTTCTGTGGTCCCTCTTTCAATGCCTTCTTTGCAGCCTTCTTCTCCTCGTCGGTAGCGTCCTCTGCCAAGCCACGAGGCTTACCCTCCTCCTCTGCATAGAAACGGAGGTTTTCAAGCAACATAACCTGACCCGGCTTCAAAGCAGCAGCCATCTCGGCAGCCTTCTCGCCCATACAGTCGCCTGCGAACATCACCTTCTCACCGAGGCGAGCCTCAATGGCAGGGATAATCTGCTCCAACGAGAACTTTGGATCCGGATTCTTCTTTGGACGACCGAGGTGCGACATAAGGATTACGGCACCACCCTTCTCCAACACCTTCTTGATAGTTGGGATAGCGGCACGGATACGAGTATCGTCAGTTACCTGACCCTCGCCGTTGAGAGGCACATTGAAATCCACGCGGATAATGGCGCGTTTGCCCGAAAAGTCGTAATTGTCAATTGCAAACATAACGTTTTTATTTTAAGTGATTTATACTTGATTGTTATTTAATTAACATCTCCAACGATGCAAATATACAAATAAAATTAGGAATTAGGAATTAAAAATTAAGAATTAGTATGATTAAAAGTTGAAAAGTTGAAGAATGTCAGACGAATAGACGTAATGTATATTCAGGACATTGCAGGTCTCCTTGGCTCTGTTTTTTTAGTCTGTTTTACCCGAAAACCGAGATTAAAACCCCCTTTACTAATATCTTTTTTGGCTCTTTTTTGCATTTTTAGTCCAAATGTGTTGTTTTTATGAAAAACTCTATATACCTTTGTGTTCACATTGAAAAGTTAATAGAGGGTGATTTCAAACATTTTATGCGAGAAACAAGCCTCCACCCTCTAAAATTTTAACTTGTAGATTTCGGGGCTTATCTACGCAAAATACGTAAAGCTTTATGGAAAAATCGACTAAAAAGTGGTGGACAGCCTTCTTGTTGTGCTGGTTCCTTGGTTACTTGGGTGCACACCGTTTCTATGTAGGTAAGACAGGTACCGCAATCCTTATGCTCTGCACTTGCGGTTGCGGCGGTGTTTTGACCCTCATCGACTGGATTAAGCTCCTTATGCAGAAGTTTGAGGACGCTGAGGGTAAGGTTATCGTTCGCGAGTAATACTTACACCACAGACGAGTTAGCACAACTGCCAATGGCGGTTGTGCTAATCTCTTTTTTGGGTATATTGGTCTAAAACACCTCTTGCAGAATCTCTATTGAGCGTACCGAGCGTATCGCCTCCAAGTGGATAGAGTAGTATTCAACGAGTCGCGATAGCATTGCTACACGCTGTTCGCGGTTGAGAGGTATCTCGCCCAAGCACTCCAAGTCGGTCTCGGTAAGGTCGCGCAGGAGTTCCGCCTCCTCCACACTCATCGCTTGGTCGTGGAGAGGCATATCGCGCACAAACTCCCCCTCTCTCATATCAAACCACCACCCTTTGTGGTGTTCATTTCCCGGAAAATAGCCGAGATAGCGGCTCAAATTTGCCAAAAACCATAGGTGGAAATTCGCCACGCCCTCCTCAATCTCGTCTAACGCCCGCACCGAGTTATAGACAAATTCAAAGAGTGGCTCGTTTGCCTCGCTCTCGCCTACCAATCGGTAGAGTACCTCCGCCATAAAGAGGGCAATCGTAGATTTACGTATGTCGTAGGGTAGGGAGCGGAAGGTGATATTGGACTGCACCTCGCGCATCTTGTGAAGGTCGCTATGTGGCGACTCCAACCCCTCAAACTCCAATACAAAGAGGGGCTGAAAGAGAGCCATCTTTGAGCCACGACCACGCGAGGAGCGCACCCCCTGCACCATATAGCTCTGGCGACCATAGCGGTCGGTCAGCATCTGCACGACCATTCCGCTATCGCCATACTTTACGGTTGAAAGCACCACTCCGCGAGCCTTATACCCCTTCATAACTCCTAACTCCTAACTCCTATCTTCTATCTCCTAACTCCTATCTTCTATCTCCTATCTCCTCACTACAACGAAAGTTTCTCCACCGTTTCGCGTAGGCGAGTGCTGTCAAGGTGGGTATATATCTCGGTTGTAACGATACTCTCGTGTCCGAGCATCTCCTGCACCTGTCGGATACTTGCACCTCCGGCCAGCAGATGTGTGGCAAAGGAGTGGCGGAAGGTGTGGGGGCTGATACTCTTCTCAATTCCGGCACGCTCCACCGCATTGCGAATAATGGTAAAGACCATATTACGTGTCAGAGCCGCGCTTCGGTTATTCAGGAAGAGGGTGTCCTGCTCCTTTATATTGTGTTCGCAACGCTCATCTATATAGAGCATAATTCGCTCACGTGCCACATTTCCGATAGGGACTAATCGCTGCTTGCTACCCTTGCCCATAACGCGTATATACCCCTCCCCGAAGAATAGGTCGGAGAGTCGCAGTGCCGTAAGTTCCGAAACGCGCAGACCGCACGAGTAGAGGAGTTCAATCATCGCTCTATCGCGCTTCCCCTTCATCGTATCACACGGTATAGACTCTATAATCTGCTCAACCTCCTCTACCGAGAGTATCTCCGGCAGATGGCGCACACTCTTGGGAGCCTCCACAAATTCGGTGGGGGCATTGTCAATCTTGTCGTTGATGAGCAGGAAGTTGAAGAAACTCTTTATGCCACTTAACTGCCTTGCCTGCGATGTTCGCTTCTTATTGAGGTCGTAGAGATGAGCCATATATCGCTCAACCATATGTTGCTCTACCTTTGTAGGTGCTACATCGTATTGGTGTAGTACAAAGTGTGCAAACCCGTTTATATCGCGTTGGTACGCCTCCACGCTATTGGACGCCAAGTTGCGCTCCAACTTGATGTGTTGCAGAAAGTCGCGTATTGTCCTATTCCACCTCTCCGAATTATCCATTATGCATTAAATCTTTTAGCAAAGGTAACCATTTTTTAACATAATATCACAACTCAATGTAAAAAAAGTGGCTGTCGCAACGATGTTGAACAGCCACCTTTTTGATATTCTTGTGATTTAGACTACTTCTTGTTAGCAATCATAAATTCAAGATCAGATTTCAAGCCGACAACCAAGTCGTCGTACTCGCGAAGACCTGTACCACCAGGGATAAGATGACCGCAGATGACATTCTCTTTGAGGTTTGCCAATGGGTCGCTCTTCGCCTGAACAGCAGCCTCGTTGAGGACCTTTGTGGTCTCCTGGAACGATGCAGCCGAGATGAATGACGAGGTCTGCAATGCGGCACGTGTGATACCCTGCAAAATCTGGTTAGATGTAGCAGGAATGATAGGACGTACCTCTACAAGTGCCATATCACGACGCTTCAACGAAGAGTTCTCGTCGCGCAACTTACGCATCGAGATAATCTGTCCAGGGTGAACATTTGTTGAGTCGCCCGCCGAGGTTACAACAACCTTGTCGTAGAGTTCGTCGTTTACATCTATGAACTCCCACTTATCAACAATCTGATTCTCAAAGAAGCGTGAATCTCCCGGATCCTCAATCTGAACCTTGTTCATCATCTGACGTACGATAACCTCAAAGTGCTTATCGTTAATCTTCACACCCTGCATACGGTAAACCTCCTGTACCTCATTTACGATGTACTCCTGAACCTTGGTAGGACCCAAGATGCGGAGGATATCGCTTGGTGTGATAGCACCGTCTGACAACGCCATACCGGCACGTACATAGTCGTTCTCCTGAACGATGATCTGACGTGTCAGAGGCACGAGGTAACGCTTAATCTCGCCATCTTTTGCAGTGATGACAATCTCGCGGTTACCACGCTTAATCTTACCGAATGTTACCTCACCGTCAATCTCCGAAACGATTGCAGGGTTCGATGGGTTACGAGCCTCAAACAACTCGGTAACACGTGGAAGACCTCCCGTGATATCGCCACCACTCTTACCTACAACACGTGGAATCTTGATGATGATGTCGCCAACGTGAATCTTGGCATTATCCTTAACTGCTACGTGAGCCGATACTGGCAAGTTGTATGACTTAACCTCCTCACCGTTCTTATCAACAATCTTGATGACAGGGTTCTTTGTTCTATCCTTCGACTCAATGACGATGCGCTCTGACATACCTGTCTGCTCGTCGCGCTCCTCACGATAGGTAACACCCTCAATGACATTGTCGTAGATTGCCTTACCATCGGTCTCGGCGATAACCACAGCGTTGTATGGATCCCACTCACAAATCATATCGCCCTTCACAATCATATCGCCATCAGCCTTAAAGAGCGTTGCTCCGTATGGCAAAGCGTGAGTGTAGAGTACGATATCGGTCTTCGGATCAACAATGCGCAACTCTGACTGGCGCGAAACAACGATGTTGATTGCCTCGCCCTGTGCGTTCTTGCTCTTAACGGTACGCAACTCGTCAATATCAAGGCGACCTTCGTATTTTGAAACGATATTTGTCTCAACGGTAGAGCCACCCGCAACACCACCGACGTGGAACGTACGGAGTGTAAGCTGTGTACCCGGCTCACCGATAGACTGTGCCGCGATAACGCCGACAACCTCTCCCTTCTGTACCATACGTGCAGTTGAGAGGTTACGTCCGTAACACTTCGCGCAGACACCGTGGCGCGATACGCAAGTGAGTACCGAACGAATATCAACCGACTCAATAGGCGACTTCTCGATAGCCTCGGCAATAGCCTCGGTAATCTCCTGTCCAGCCTCGCAGAGAACCTCTCCTGTGAGTGGGTGGATAACATCGTTCAAAGCAGTACGTCCCAAGATACGGTCGTAGAGAGTCTGTACGACATTGTCGTTACGCTTGATTGCCGTAGCAGTCAAACCACGCAATGTGCCGCAATCCTCCTCATTGACGATAACATCCTGTGCAACGTCCACCAAACGACGAGTCAAGTAACCTGCATCGGCAGTCTTCAACGCGGTATCCGCCAAACCCTTACGAGCACCGTGGGTAGAGATAAAGTACTCCAACACCGAAAGTCCCTCCTTGAAGTTCGAGAGGATAGGGTTCTCGATAACCTGCTGACCACCCTCAACGCCTGACTTCTGTGGCTTCGCCATCAGACCACGCATACCCGAGAGCTGACGAATCTGCTCTCGTGAACCACGGGCTCCCGAATCAAGCATCATATATACAGGGTTAAATCCGTCGTTATTCTTTGT
>JAFXHB010000112.1 GCA_017536605.1 Alistipes sp. | reverse complement strand
GCTCCGTTTGCACCGCACATCACCGAGCAGTTGTGGTCAATGCTCGGACACGAGGATAGCATCTGCGACGCTTCGTACCCTGTATGCGAGGAGAAGTATCTCGTGGAGAACTCCTTTGAGTACCCTGTAATGATTAACGGCAAACTCCGCTTCAAGCAGGAGTACCCACTCACCCTTTCGCCAGCCGATATTCAGGCGGATATAGTAACGAAGGAGGAGGCGCAAAAGTGGTTGGAGGGTGCTGCTCCGAAGAAGATTATCGTTGTACCGGGCAAGATTATTAACATTGTTAAATAGGGCTTTTAGCCATTAGCACTCTATTATGCGAAAACTTATAACACTAATAATCACTATCGCCTGCACACTCTCCGTTTCGGCACAAAAGACCATATCGTTTGAGGGTGCAGATGAGGTTGTGCGTTTGTGGGACAACTCCACAGCCAAGCACTCCAACCACGAAACTCGTGATGAGAAGTGGCACAAAGAGAATGTTTCCTATTGTCAGACCTCGTCTTGCGAGTTGTATATCTTCAAGGCTGCCGCCGACAAAAATACCGGTGTTGCGATAGCTATGTTTCCGGGAGGAAGTTATAGAAACGGAAATCTATCGGTCTCGCTTGCTAAATGGTACGCATCACAAGGTATTACTGCCGCTTTGGTAAAGTATCGTTTGCCAAATTATGGACACAACAAAGCAACACTCGAAGATGCAGAGGGTGCAGTTCGCTACCTTCGCACTCGTACCGACCTCGGCATCAACCCTGCGAAGGTCGGTGTGCAGGGTAGCTCGGCAGGAGGTCATCTCGCATCTTGGGTGTCGAATGCTATGTCTGATGGCGAAAAGCCGGCATTTACGATTCTGCACTACCCTTGGATAGACCTGGCAAAGAGCCGTTCGAGTGCCGAGGCGAGCGCACTCCGCCAACTTCTCGGAAAGCGATACACCTTCAACGATGCACTCAGTTTGTCAACATACACTATGGTTACATCGACCACCCCACCAACGCTCTTGTTCTTGTGTCACGATGACTCAATCGTACTCTCAACAAACTCGACCAAGTACTACAAGGCGTTGATTCAGCACGGCGTGAAGGCATCGTTGCACATCTACCCAAGTGGCGGGCATAGCCTTAACAAGCACACAAACGAATATCAGCCCGAAACTATACATTGGTTGCAAAGAGTCAAAATTATCGAGAAGAGATAAAAACCATACGCTATGAAGAGAATTTTCATCGCTTTAACTTTGATGTTTGCATTTACACTCTCTGCATCGGCACAAAAGACCTTTGTTGAGATTCCGTGCAATGCCGATAAGATTATCAAGCATTGGAACAACAAGAAGGCTCCGCACTCTAACGAGATTACGAAAGACGAGTTCCGCACCAAGGCCGGACATATCGCCAATGTGTCGCAGACCGTATTCTACCTCTATAAGGCGGACGCCGACAAGGCTACGGGACAGGCTGTTGTGATACTTCCGGGCGGAGGTTATAGAAATGTCTGTATCGAGCGCGAGGGCTTTGCTATCGCCGAGTACTTCAAGAGCATCGGCGTTACCGCTTTGGTCGTCAAGTACCGACTTCCAAACCTCGGACACAAAGAGGTGCCACTCGAAGATGCACAGGCGGGTTTGGCATACTTGCGCAAGAATGCCAAGAAGTTGGGCGTAGATCCTACGAAGGTGGGCATTTGTGGCTCATCGGCAGGTGGACACCTTGCAGCCTACACATCGACCTTCACCGAAGATGCGAAGAAACCGGCATTTTCGATCTTGTTCTACCCCGTTATTTCGGGCGAGAGTTGTATGACGCATCAAGGCACATTCCTCAATCTTTTGGGCAAAGACCACTCGCCTGCTATGCGTGAGCAGTACTCGCTCGAAAACAGAGTTACGGCAACCACTCCGCCAACGCTCCTTCTATTGAGCAACAACGACGGCACTGTACCGCCAATCAGTTCGGTGCTCTACTACGAAGCATTGAAGTATCACGGTGTGGAGGCCTCGATGCACATCTACCCGGAGGGCGGACACGGCTGGGTATTCCGCAAGGGCTTCCGCTATGAGAAGGCGTGGAAACACTCACTCGAAAAGTGGTTGAAAGAGTTGAACAAATAACAAATAGAGAAATATGAAAAAACTTATCTTGACTATGGCTATTTTAGGCGCGTCACTCCTCTCGGCAGTGGCACAAGAAAAGACAAGAACTCCGTTGTTCGAGGACGAGAAAATTGTTATCTGGAACAACGATAAAGCCCCTCACTCAAACGGATTGACCGGCAAGGCTTACGATGCAACACCCAATCGTTTGGTGAACACTACCGAGGCGGTGATGTATATCTACCACGCCGACAAAGCGAAGGCTACGGGACAGTCGGTAGTAATCTGCCCGGGTGGTGCTTATGCAAAACTCTCAATGGACCAGGAGGGCTACTTGATGGCGCAATGGCTCGCCAAGAACGGCATCACAGGTATCGTGCTTGAATACCGCTTGCCTAACGGACACCGAGAGGTGCCACTTGAAGATGCAGTGGAGGCTATCCGCATTGTGCGCAAGAGGGCAAAGAGGTGGGGTTTGGACCCTGCGAAGGTTGGTATTATGGGATTTTCGGCAGGAGGACACCTTGCGGCTTCGGCATCAAATATCCCCGCCGTAGAGGATAGACCAAACTACTCTATTCTCTTCTATCCGGTATTGACTTCGGGTGATTTCAACACCCATAAAGGCTCGTTCCGCAATCTGCTCGGCAAGAAGCATACCGAGGCAGAGGCAGACGAGTGGGCGATGGATAAGATTGCAAGCGAGCAGACCCCTCCAACAATACTGATTTTGAGCGACGACGACACCACCGTACCTGCGGCAGGTGCTGCGTTGTACTACGCTGCGTTGCGCTATCACGGTGTCAAGGCGGCGATGTATGTCTTCCCTGTGGGCGGACACGGTTGGGGTAACTACGACAAATTCTCCTACCAGAAGGAGTGGCAACATCTGTTGCTCCGTTGGTTGAGCGAGTTGAAATAAGCAAAAGTGAAAAAGTAAAATTATATTTTAATAGAGCTAATGGCTAATAGCCAATGGCTAAAAGCAAAAAAACTGTATGACAGATAGTTCAATTTTGATGCGTCTTGATGGTCTGAAAATCAAGTACGAGGAGTTGGGGCAGAAACTCACCGACCCCGAAGTGATTTCAGATGTCAAGGCATTTGTTCAGTACAACAAGGAGTACAAGGAGTTAGAGCCAATTATTGAGACCTCCGATAAGTTCCGTAAGGCTATTCAGGCTCTTGCCGATGCAAAGGATATCCTTGCAAACGAGAAGGACGAGGAGTTTCGCGAGATGGCGCGTATGGAGATTGCCGAGTTGGAACCCGCAATCGAGCAGATGGAGGAGGAGATTAA
The DNA here is from genome assembly GCA_017536605.1 of Alistipes sp. GTDB lineage: Bacteria > Bacteroidota > Bacteroidia > Bacteroidales > Rikenellaceae > Alistipes. The sequence continues at coordinate 537 of JAFXHB010000112.1, read as the reverse complement.
ACTGCTCCTTATCCCGAAAGACCCGCAGGACGGCAAGAATGCTGTGCTTGAAATTCGTGGCGGTACGGGAGGCGACGAGGCGGCATTGTTCGCAGGCGATTTGTTCCGTATGTACACCAAGTATATCGAGTCGAAGGGTTGGCGTTACGAGGTAACCTCCTTCTCGGAGGGTGTTGTCGGTGGCTACAAGGAGGTTATCCTCAAAGTTACGGGCGACAGCGTATATGGCACCTTAAAGTATGAGTCGGGCGTACACCGCGTACAGCGTGTGCCACAGACCGAGACACAAGGTCGTGTTCACACCTCGGCTGCGTCGGTGGCTGTTTTGCCGGAGGCTGACGAGTTCGATGTGGAGGTGTCGTGGAACGATATTCGTAAGGATATCTTCTGTGCCTCGGGACCGGGTGGTCAGTCGGTGAATACCACCTACTCGGCAATACGACTTACCCACATTCCGACGGGTATCGTGGTGCAGTGTCAGGACCAGAAGTCGCAGATTAAGAATACCGAGAAGGCGTTTGAGGAGTTGCGTACCCG
>JAFXHB010000111.1 GCA_017536605.1 Alistipes sp. | reverse complement strand
TCCTATCTCCTCACTGTTACACCCGTTACACCGTTACAGGGGTGTAACGCTGTAACGGTTGGAGATTAAATAGCTCTTAATTGAAAAAACAAAGTTTTTTTACTATCTTTGCGCGGATAAATGAGAATATAAAGTTTTCTAACTATGAATATAGCCGACAAATACTCTCCACAGGAGATTGAACAGAAGTGGTACGACTACTGGATTGAGAAGAATCTTTTCCACTCGGAGCCTGATGCTCGCGAGCCTTACACTATCGTTATTCCGCCACCAAACGTTACGGGTATGTTGCATATGGGTCATATGCTCAACAACACCCTTCAAGATGTATTGGTACGTCGTGCGCGTATGCTCGGCAAGAATGCTTGCTGGGTACCGGGTACTGACCACGCCTCAATTGCAACCGAGGCAAAGGTCGTTGCGAAGTTGAAGGCGGAGGGTATTGACAAATCAACCCTCACCCGTGAGGAGTTCCTCGCCCACGCTTGGGAGTGGAAGGAGAAGCACGGTGGCATCATCTTGAAGCAGTTGCGCAAGTTGGGCGCATCGTGCGATTGGGATCGTACCTGCTTTACGATGGACGAGGCGCGTACCGAGAGTGTTATTTCGGTATTCTGCGACCTCTATCGTAAGGGCAAGATTTACCGCGGTGTGCGTATGGTGCATTTGGACCCATCGGCAAAGACCGCGTTATCGGACGAGGAGGTGATATACAAGGAGTCGCAGGGCAAACTCTACTACTTGCGTTACAAGTTGGAGGGTACTGACCGCAACATCATCGTTGCCACGACACGTCCGGAGACCATCTTGGGCGACACGGCAGTCTGCCTTAACCCTAACGACCCTCGCTACGCCGATGTACCGGAGGGTGCGCGAGTGATTGTACCTTTGGTAGGTCGCTCAATCCCTATTATTCGCGACGAATATGTTGATATTGAGTTCGGTACAGGTGCATTGAAGGTAACACCTGCACACGACGTAAATGACTATATGCTCGGCGAGAAGTACGGGCTTGAAACGATAGATATCTTCAACGACGACGGCACTATCAACGACAAGGTCGGTATGTATGTCGGTGTTGATAGATTTGAGTGCCGCAAGCAGATTGAGAAGGATTTGGAGGCGGCAAACCTCTTGGAGAAGGTTGAGCCTTACACCAACAACGTAGGCTACTCGGAGCGCACGGGCGTAGCGATTGAGCCGAAGTTGTCGATGCAGTGGTTTATGGCGATGAAGGAGATTGCCGAGCCTGCCACAAAGGCGGTATTGGAGGATATTATCCGCTTTGTGCCAGAGAAGTACAAGAACACCTACCGCCACTGGATGGAGAACATCAAGGATTGGTGTATCTCACGCCAGTTGTGGTGGGGACAGCGTATCCCTGCCTACTACCTTCCAAAGGGCGGTTACGTCGTAGCCGAGACCGCAGAGAAGGCGTTGGCATTGGCGCACGAGAAGACGGGCGACACTTCGCTCACGTTGGCAGACTTGCGCCAAGATGACGATGTGCTTGACACTTGGTTCTCGTCGTGGTTGTGGCCTATCTCGGTATTTGACGGTATCCGCAACCCCGATAACGAGCAGATTAAATACTACTACCCTACCAACGACCTCGTAACGGGTCCGGATATTATCTTCTTCTGGGTAGCCCGTATGATTATGGCGGGATATGAGTATCGCGGTGAGAAGCCGTTTGGAAATGTATATTTCACCGGTATCGTACGCGATAAGATTGGTCGCAAGATGTCCAAGCAGTTGGGTAACTCACCCGACCCGCTTGACCTTATTGCCGAGTATGGAGCCGATGGTGTGCGTGTAGCGATGATGCTCTGCTCGTCGGCGGGTAACGACCTTATGTTTGACAACGCCCTCTGCGAGCAGGGACGTAACTTCGGTAACAAGATTTGGAACGCCTACCGCCTAATCAACGGCTGGCAGGTAGATAGCGCATTGGCGCAGAGCGACTGCTCGAAGCAGGCTGTGGCGTGGTTTACAAACCGCTTCAACGCCGCCCTTGCCGAGATTGAGGAGAACTTCGCCAACTACCGCATCTCGGAGGCGTTGATGGTGGCATACAAACTCTTCTGGGACGATTTCAGCGGTTGGTACTTGGAGATGATTAAGCCTGCATACGGCTCGCCTTGCGATGCTACGACTATGGAGGCTACGAAGAAGATGTTTGAGCAGTTGATGCTCCTTCTTCACCCATTTATGCCATTCGTTACGGAGGAGATATGGCAAGACCTCGCCGAGCGTAAAGAGGGCGAGTCTATCTGCGTTGCCTCAATGCCAAAGGCAGAGGTGGCAGATGAGGCGGCATTGGCTCGCTTCGTACTTGCACAGGAGGTTGTATCGGCTGTGCGTAACGTACGCAAGCAGAAGAACCTCCCACAGAAGGAGGCGTTGGAGTTGAAGGTCGTACGCGACGAGAACTACCCTTCGGAGTATGAGGCTGCTATCGCAAAGATGGCTAACCTCTCGGCTGTAACATTCGTTACCGAGAAGGACCCTATGGACGCAGCCTTTATCGTTAAGACTACGCAGTATTTTGTCCCTATGGGCGACAATATCGACAAGGAGGCAGAGATTGCCAAGTTGGAGAAGGACTTGGCATACAACGAGGGCTTCCTCGCAACGGTTATGAAGAAGTTGTCTAACGAGCGTTTCGTCTCGTCAGCACCTGCGCAGGTAGTAGCCAACGAGCAGAACAAGAAGCGCGATGCCGAGGCGAAGATTGCTGCTATCAAGGAGCAACTACAAGCACTTAAATAGCAACAAGTGAGGAGTTAGGAGTGAGGAGATAGGAGAGGCGCAACAGTAGGAGATATAGGATATATAGGAGTTATAGGGTTTGCGCTATCCTATATTTCCTATAATTCCTATAATTCCTATCAAACCCGCAAACCAAAGCCAATGGCTAATAGCAAACAAAGGCGACCTTCGGGTTGCCTTTGTTGCGTTACACCGTTACACCGTTACAGCGTTACAGCGTTACAAGCGTTACAGCCGTTACAGCCGTTACAGCCGTTACACCCCTGTAACGGTGTAACGCTTGTAACAGTTAGGAGTGAGATTAACGGAAAACGGAAAGCGGAAAGCGGAAAACTAAAAAAGCTAATGGCTAATAGCTAAAAACCCCTAACGCCCCTAAAAAAAACTCCTATCTCCTCTCTCCTAACTCCTCACTAAAAGAAAGGGCAACCTCGCGGTTGCCCTTTCTCTATCTCTGTGGTTGGTGTTTATACCTAAACACTATCGCAAAGAGAACTGCCACTACCAACGCGTAGCCCGCAAAGATAAGCCAAGTGTGCGACCAACCCTGCATCATCTCGTGCATCTGTGGTTGTAATAGCTCCTTTACCGCATTACAAGATTGCTCAGGACTCAAACCTTGATTTGCGATTTCAGTTACCTTCTCCGAGATTGTTTCGGGAATAGCCCACTCTTTCATCTTGGCAACAATCTGCGTTATAGGCTCCTTATAAAGGTCTTCGCTAATGAGAAGTTTATAGTTACTATACGGCACAAAGTGATTTACAACCGCCTGTGCGCTCAATGTTCCGATTGTTGCACCAAGACCATTGGTCATAATCATAAACAAGCCCTGTGCCGAGGAGCGAATATCCTCCGAGGTCTCCTGATTAACATAGAGCGAACCCGATACATTGAAGAAGTCGAATGCTACGCCATAGACAATCATCGAGAGGATAAACATCCAAACGCCCGTTCCCGGATTACCCAAGCCAAAGAGGCCGAAGCGCAATACCCACGCAAACATCGCCATAAGCATAACATTCTTAATGCCGAAACGCTTCAAGCAGAAAGGAATCAAGAGGATGCACAATGTTTCGGATACCTGCGACAACGAAATTAGTATGTTGGCGTGCTGCACACCAAAGGTGTCGGCATACTCCGTAATAGCACTGAAATTGGAGATGAAAGGGTTTGCAAAGCCGTTGGTGATCTGCAACGATACACCCAGAAGCATCGAGAAGATAAAGAATACCGCCATCTTCTTCTGCTTAAAGAGGGCAAAAGCCTTCAAGCCGAGAGCCTCGCCGAGAGATTTTTTCTCCCCTTTGGCGATAGGGCATTGAGGCAGAAGGAAGGCATATACACCGAGCAACAAACCCAGAGTGGCACACTGTGCAAACTGCATATACGAACTCTGGAAGCCCGCCAAGTCGCAACCTACCATTGCACAGATAAAACCTACCGTACCCCAAACTCGAATAGGAGGGAAAGCCTTGACAGTATCCAATCCGGCACGCTCCAACAGGCTATAAGCCACCGAGTTGGAGAGGGCGATTGTAGGCATATAGAACGCCACGCTCAAAGTGTAGAGCGAGAAGAGTGGGGCGAACTCCACTGCGCCCATTGCGCCCGAACCGTAGAGGGCTGTCAAACCTGCAAACACTGCTGCCAAAGTGTGGCACAAGCCGAGCATACGCTGAGCCTGAATCCAGCGGTCGGCAATGATACCTACCAAAGCCGGCATAAAGAGTGATACGATACCCTGTACGGCATAGAAGATACCGATTCGCTCCTGCAAGCCGATATTAAATAGGTAAGCACCCATCGAAGTCAGATAGGATCCCCACACTGCATATTGCAGGAAGTTCATCACAATCAGGCGAAATTTGATGTTTTTCATAGTGTTAGAACGATTTAGTTTTATAGTATTTTCTCTCTTTCAACAATAGTGCAATTACAAAATCTCAACAAAATTATAAATTTTTTGTGAAAAACTTTGCGAAAGCGAAAAATAAATTCTACTTTTGCACTCGCAAACGGAAAATTGGGCTATGGTGTAATGGTAACACTACAGATTCTGGTCCTGTCATTCCAGGTTCGAATCCTGGTAGCCCAACACGAAGACGACTTTTTCAAGTCGTCTTTTTTTTCGTGTTGTGCTACCAGGATTCGTTCAGCTTGTCGCGCCTCGGCAGACTTGTCTGCGGTTGTCAAATGTGCAGTGTTGCTTTCGCAACTGTGGAATATCGTTTGAGAATATCTGCTCAAACAAGTTTGGCAGCTATTCTCAACCAATCTTCCAAACCTTCGGTTTCTCTGCACATTTTCCTCCCTTCGGTCTGCTCTCGGCTTCTGCCGCCGGTCGAAACCCCAAGGATTAAGGGCGTTAAGGGTTTTTAGCTATTAGCCATTGGCTTTTTTAGTTTTCCGTTCTCCGTTCTCCGTTTTCCGTTTACAACTTTCCTTCCTCTTTTATACCTATATTAAAAAAAATGTATTATCTTTGCAAAGATTGTATATATACAGATTTTTTTATGGCAAAGAAGGATAACAACGACTTTTCAATTATAGATGACCTCGGTCTGTCGGCAGATATTAACGAACAGCGACATCAGGTCATTCCAATCATTGCGGGCAACGACGATGACACCATCGAGAGTGTAGAACTGCCGGAGGTGTTGCCTATACTCACACTCCGTAGTTCGGTACTCTTTCCGGGGGCTATAACTCCGATTACCGTAGGACGCGAGAAGAGCATCGCCCTTGTTCGTGCCGTGCAGGCAGACAATGGTCTTTTGGGTGCGGTCTTGCAGCGCAATGCCGAGATTGAGACACCGACGCCCGATGATATGTACCGCATTGGTACTGCTGCACGCATTCTCAAAATACTTGAAATGCCAAACGGCAACCTTACGGTTATCCTTTCGGGCTTGGAGAAGATTGAGGTGGGCGAGTACATCTCCACAGAGCCATTCTTCAAGGCTCGTGTAACGCCGCTTTTAGATGCAACGCCCGACAAAAACAGCGTAGAGTTTGATGCGCTCGTGGAGTCAATTCGCGACGTGGCACTCAACATAATAAACACCTCGCCTTCAATGCCAAAGGAGGCTTCATTCGCAATAAAGAATATAGATTCGCATCGTGGCATTGTGAACTTCATCTGCTCAAACCTCGACTTCTCGGACGATGACAGACAGATGTTGCTTGAAGCACCCGGTCTATTGGCTCGTTCTCGCAAACTGTTGGAGATACTGATTCGTGAACAGCAGTTGCTTGAAATAAAGCAGGATATCCAAGGCAAGGTAAAGCAGGAGATTGACAAGCAGCAGCGCGACTACTATCTGCAACAGCAGATGCGCACCATACAGCAGGAGTTGGGCGAAGATGAAGATGGCGACATTGCCCGTCTGCGTGAGGCTGCCAAAGATAAGAAGTGGAGCGACGCCACAAAGGCGATGTTTGAGAAGGAGCTCTCCAAGTTGGAGCGTCTGAACCCTGCGGTTGCCGAATACTCGGTACAGATGACCTACCTGCAACTCGTAGTGGACCTTCCGTGGGAGGAGTACACCGAGGATAACCTTGACTTGAAGTGCGCTCGTGAGCAACTTGATGCCGACCATTTCGGCTTGGAGGAGGTCAAGGAGCGTATCTTGGAGCATCTTGCCGTGATTAAGTTGAAGGGCGACTTGAAGTCCCCTATCATCTGCCTCTACGGCCCTCCGGGAGTCGGTAAGACCTCGTTGGGTAAGTCGGTAGCCACGGCTCTTGGTCGTAAGTTCGGACGTATCGCGCTCGGAGGTTTGCACGACGAGGCGGAGATTCGCGGACACCGTCGCACCTATATCGGAGCGATGCCGGGACGTATCATTGAGACTATAAAGCGTTGTGGCTCGTCCAACCCTGTGATTATACTTGACGAGGTGGATAAACTCACCGTAAGCAACCACGGCGACCCGTCGTCTGCCCTCTTGGAGGTGTTGGACCCTGAACAGAACACGACATTCCACGACAACTACCTTGATATGGAGTACGACCTCTCGAAGGTGCTGTTTATCGCCACTGCGAATGATATCTCGGCGGTAAATCCTGCACTGCGAGATCGTATGGAGTTGATAAACATACCGGGATATATCCTCGAAGACAAGGTTGAGATTGCCGAGCGACACCTCGTACACAAGCAGTGTGAGACGCACGGACTCTCTGATGAGCAGATGGTTGTGGATCGCGATATGATGCGTAAAATCATCTCCGAATATACCCGCGAGTCGGGCGTGCGCTCATTGGATAAGCACCTCGCGAAGTTGGCTCGCGCTCGCGCGAAGAGCATCGCATTTGAGGAGGAGTTCTCACCTGCCTTTACAGCAGAAGAGATTACGAAGATACTCGGCAAGCCGAAGTTCCTCAACGACGAGTACGAAATCAAAGATATGGTCGGTGTCGTTACGGGACTTGCGTGGACACAGGTGGGAGGCGATATCCTCTATATTGAGAGCATTCTCACACCGGGTAAGGGTAAGTTATCGCTTACGGGTAGCCTTGGCGATGTGATGAAGGAGTCGGCAACGATAGCCTACGAGTGGGTTAAGGCTCACTACAAGGAGTACGGCATCAACGAGGAGGTATTTGAGAAGTTTGACCTCAACATACACGTACCAGAGGGTGCTACACCGAAAGATGGACCGTCGGCAGGTATCACAATGATAACCTCCATTATGTCCACCTACACAGGACGTAAGGTGAAGGAGCGTATCGCGATGACGGGCGAGACGACACTGCGCGGACGTGTACTACCTATCGGAGGTGTTAAGGAGAAGATTCTGGCAGCAAAGCGTGCCGGTATTCACACGATTCTGCTTCCGGAAGAGAACCGCAAAGATGTGGAGGAGATTACAGCCGACTATATCGAGGGATTGACCTTCCACTATGTACGCACAAACGAGCAGGTTTTAGAACTCGCACTTGAATAGAATAAAACGTATGCGAAGCATAGCCATCATACCAGCGCGATACGCAAGTAGTCGCTTCCCTGCAAAACCTTTGGCGATGTTGGGCGGGAAGATGGTTATTGAGCGTGTGTATGAACAGGTTGCCGAGTGCGTGGATATGGTAGTTGTTGCTACCGATGACGAGCGCATATACAACGCTGTTGAGGGCTTTGGGGGTCGTGCGGTAATGACCTCTACGAAGCATCGTTGCGGTACGGAGCGTTGCCGAGAAGCACTGGACCTTGTCGGATACGAGGCGGACTACGTGATAAACATACAGGGCGACGAGCCGTTTATCAGCCGTGAGCATATAGAGTTATTGAAGCGTGGTGCGGAGGATAAGGCAGCCGATATCGTAACACTCGCCACACCATTTCAGGCGAGTGAAGGCATTGAGGCTCTCAAAGATATGAACTCGCCGAAGGTTGTATTCGGAGAGTCGGGCTACGCCCTCTACTTCTCTCGCTCGGTAATACCATTTGTACGCGGTACAGAGCAAGAGGAGTGGCTCAAAAACCACACCTTCTACAAGCATATCGGC
>JAFXHB010000110.1 GCA_017536605.1 Alistipes sp. | reverse complement strand
TTGGGGGATAGGTAACACACTGGTACGAAAAAAGGAAGACCTTTCGATCTTCCTTTTTCGTACCCCCTCAGGGGCTCGAACCCTGGACCCCAACATTAAGAGTGTCGTGCTCTACCAACTGAGCTAAAGAGGCATTACCGCTTTCGGAATTACCCGATTGCGAGTGCAAAGATAATGTGTTTTTTTATTCTACGCAAATTTTTTCAAGAAAATTTTTACTTTTTTCTCTATTTGTTGCGATACCACCCCACTACTTATACTTTACATTACTCAAAAAAAGACCCTGCGCCGGAGCACCTGCACTGGATAATGACAAGTCGCGACGCTCTATAATCATACGGAAATCTTCAACACTGCATCGTCCCCTACCGACATCTACAAGTGTGCCGACAATCGCTCGCACCATATTGCGCAGAAAACGATTTGCGCGAATAGTAAATCGTAGTGTCCCGTCAGCCTCTCGCTCCCAGCGTGCATACGAGATATGGCATATATTGGTCTTATTGTTTGAGTTGAGTTTGGCAAACGAAGTAAAGTCTTCGTATTCAAGCAACATTGCCGCCGCTGCATTCATCTTATCCATATCAAGTGGCACGTAATACAGCCACACCAAACTCCTTCTAAATGGAACTTTTACCGGCGAGATAAAGTATGTATATTCGCGCTCAACGGCATCAAATCTGGCGTGCAGTTCATCATCTACCTGACGGATAGAGCGTATTGCAATGTCGTGCGGTAACATCGCATTCAGTTTATAGAGGAACTCCTCCGCCTCAATCTCCTTGATATAGTCAAAGTGAGCCACGTAGTACAAGGCATTTACCCCCGTATCGGTACGTCCTGCACCAACAAGGCTGATAGGATAACGGAGCAGTCGTGTGAGGGCCTCCTCTATCGTTCCCTGCACGGTAGGTACCTCCGGCTGCTTCTGCCAGCCGAAATACATACCTCCGTCATACTGTAACTCCAAAAAATAACGCATAGTCCTATTTTTAGTTCTCGGCAACCTCGCCCACCGACCTTGCTGCCTCCTGCAAGCCCTCGTAAAGCGATGGGTGGGCGTGAATAGTGCGGATAATATCGTCGGCAGTAGCACCGAGTGTCATAGCGAGCGTAGGTTCACCAAGCATCTCCACGACATTTGCGCCAATAATATGCGCTCCAAGAAGTCTCTTTTCGGCATCTACGATTAACTTTATAAAGCCATCTCTATCTCCTGCGGCAGCCGCCTTTCCCGACGAAGCAAAGGCGTAGCGACCAACACTATATGCGACACCTTTCGCCTTTACCTGCTCCTCGGTCAAACCTACCGATGCTATCTCCGGAGAGGTAAAGATGCACGCAGGGGTCAAGGTGTAGTCTATCGGTTGGGAACTCTGCCCAAATATCTCCTCCACGCAATGTATCGCCTCCGCCGAGGCTATATGAGCCAATGCAGGCGTTGCGATAATATCTCCGACAGCAAAGATACTCGACACGGAGGTCTTAAACTTGCTATCAACCACTATCTTATCGCGCTCCACCTGAACTCCTACTTTATCCAATCCAAGTCCCTCTATATTTGACTTTATACCTACGGCAGACAAGACCTTATCGGCGACAAGTTGTTTTGCCTCGCCCTTTTGCTCAACCTCTACCACGCACTTTCCATCAACCACCGAAACACCCTTAACTGCGGTGTCGGTCATAACAGCAATACGCTGACGGCGGAATGCTCGCTCGGCAGCAGCCGACACCTCCGCATCGAGCAACGGCATAAACTGTGGCATATACTCCACCACCGTAACCTTAACGCCTAACGAGGCATAGAAGAAGGCAAATTCGCTACCGATAGCACCGCTACCCACAACGACCATTGTTTCGGGCAACTCCTCCAACACAAGCGCATCACGCGACGATAGGACAAACTCGTGGTCAATAGGTATTGAAGGTACTTCGCGAGGCGATGCACCCGTAGCGAGTAGGATATTCTTCGCCTCGTAGGTCGCTTCGCCAACCCGCACTTCGTGGTCAGACAACAGCGTTGCCTCACCTGCGATAATCTCTACCCCACTACGCTTCAAGAGCATATCAACGCCTCGTCCCGTAGTTTGAGCAACTTGTCGGGAGCGGGCAACCATTGCCTTCAAATCGGGTCTTACATCGCCCTCTACGGCAACGCCAAAACTCTTTGCTGAACGACAATAGTGATATACCTGTGCGCTTTTCAGTAAAGCCTTTGTTGGAATACAGCCCCAATTAAGGCACGTTCCACCAAGTTCCGCACGCTCCACGAGGGCGACCTTTGCGCCCAATTCTGCTGCGCGAATGGCTCCCACATATCCAGCAGGACCACCACCGATAACGATTAAATCAAACATAAATTCAAAATTCAGAATGCAAAATGCAGAATTAGTTTTCCGCTTTCCGTTTTCCGTTTTCCGATTACTTCAAAATGTATTCCATTGTCTGCGTCTTGCCGCGCTTGTCCTTGTAGGTGATGCGATACTTGCCCTTGAAGCCACGGAATGATACCTTGCCATTCTCGTCAGGCTTAACGGTTGTATTTGTCTTCCACTCGTGGTTGATAAGTTGGTCGAGAGCCCAATACGCAGGCTTCTCCTTCATATCGCGAGTAAAGATTCCCGAAACAGTTGGCTCGCCCTTAACACCACAGTTATCCAACACGTTCCACCAAGTGATACCCATCATCTTCTCCTGCGAGAACCATAAACGATAGAGGTTCTGTGTAAGGATTGCCTGAATCATAAAGCCACGCTCGTCCTGCGAAGGCGATGTGATAGTAACCTCGCTCAAATGGAGCGGAATACCCACTTCCGAAGCCCAACCGATATACTCGCGCACCTGCGAAGGGGTCTGAATCTTTGCGCCATTCGCCATATCCTGACAGTGTTGAACATTGAACAGGTGCATCTGAATACCCATAATATCAATCTTGCAACCGCGCTCCAACAATCGCTTCACTTGTGTTGTGTAGCCCGGCTTGCGGTGGTAGTCGTTGATATTCAACTTAACCTCCGCAGGAAAACACTTCTCTGCGGTCTTCAATGCGTGATATGGATAGTCGCCATAGGCAAGACCGTAACGGCTCTTCGAGATTGGATAGTTCTCCGGCAAGAGGTCTCGGTCGTGGTCGAGCGCACTCTCATTCACCACGTCCC
>JAFXHB010000109.1 GCA_017536605.1 Alistipes sp. | reverse complement strand
GCTATACCACTCGCCTCCGAGATACATCGAGAAGTTATGCAGGGCGTTAGGTTTATATATATCCGTGCCCTCTTTCTCCACAACAAAGTCCTCGTTCAAGGCTGCAAGGAACTCCGCTTCGCTCAAACCATTCAAATCGCGCACTACGCGGTTGTAGTCAATAATGCGGAGGTGCGACTCAGGGAATGTTACCGCCAAGAAGTAACAATACTCCTCGTCGCCTGTGTGGTGCGGATTGTTATTTTTGCACTCCTCGCCTACACGTGCTGCTGCCGCAGTACGATGATGTCCATCAGCAACATACAATGCAGGTATAGTGCCAAATACGGCTGTAATTCGCTCGTTATACTCCGTAGGTACCACCCACATTGTATGACCAAAGCCATCTTCTGCCACAAAGTCGTATTCAGGCTCCGCCTTCGTAACCTCCGCCACGATAGCGTCAATCTCGGCATTGTCGGGATAGGCAAAGAAGACAGGCTCGATATTCGCCTTCTGATTGCGCACGTGCTTCATACGGTCCTCCTCCTTGTCGGGACGTGTAAGTTCGTGCTTCTTAATTGCGCCAGAGAGGTAGTCCTCAAAGTGGCAACACATCACAAGACCATACTGCGTGCGTCCCTCCATTGTCTGGGCGTAGATGTAGTAGTGCTCCTCGCCATCTTGCTGCAACCAACCCTCCTTACGCCACTTGGCAAAGTTCTCTACCGCCTTGTCGTAAACCTCTTGCGAGTGTTCGTCGGCGATAGGCTCAAAGTCAATTTCCGGCTTAATGATGTGGAGCAGAGAACGTTCTGTCGCCTCCTCTTTTGCCTCTTGTGAGTTTAATACGTCGTAAGGGCGCGATGCGACCTCTTTCGCCAACTCCTGCGGTGGGCGAATACCCTTGAATGGTTTAATGCGTACCATATACTATTTGTTTACTTGAAAGCGTGTAACGCCATTTACAAAATAATCTACAATCTGGCGTGCAGCAGCCAAGCCTGCGTTGATATTCGCCTCGGCGGTCTCGGCTCCCATCTTCTTCGGTGTTCCGAAGTAACGCTTACCAAACTTCTCGGCATACTCCGCAGCGGCATCGGGAGCAACGTCAGTGATGTAGTGCAAATCTTCGCGCTCCTCCATCGCCTTTGCCAAGCCCACCTCGTCGATAACCTCCTTGCGAGCGGTGTTTACGAGTGTGGCACCCTTCGGCATTGACATTGCGAGGTCGTAACCGATTGAGCCTTTGGTCTGTGGTGTTGCAGGGATATGCAACGAGAGAAAATCAGCACGGCGGTACAACTCCTCTACCGAATCAACCTTCTCCACCCCATCAGCCTCAAATACCGAAGTGTCCGAGATAAATGGGTCGTAGGCGATAACATTCATACCAAGAGCCTTACCCTTGCGACCAACCAACTTGCCGACGTTTCCGTAGGCGTGGATAGCGAGTGTCTTACCCTGAATCTCGTGTCCTGTACCGGCTGTGAGGTGGTTACGCGACATATAGACCATAAAGCAGAGTGCCAACTCCGCCACTGCGTTTGAGTTCTGCCCCGGTGTATTCATCACCACGACACCGCGCTTCTTCGCCTCCTCGCAATCTACATTGTCAAAGCCCGCACCTGCGCGAACTACGATTTTGAGGTTCTTGGCAGCCTCCAAGACCTCCTTTGTAACCTTGTCGCTACGCACGATAAGTGCATCGACATCGGCTACGGCAGCGAGCAAATCGCCCTTGTCTGTATATTTTTCAAGCAGTACGACATCATACTCCGCCGCCTGCAAAATCTCTTTGATACCATTTACAGCCTCCTTGGCAAATGGTTTTTCGGTTGCAATAAGAACTTTCATACCTTTAATCAGTGATGTGTAATATAGAGCCTTCTCCTCCTTTTTCTCGTAGGTGTAAGGTACTATGGTTGCCATTTATTATTTGGTTTTCAATGCTTCAAACTCCTGCATACAAGCCACCAATGCTTCAACAGCCTCGTAAGGACAAGCGTTGTAGCACGATGCGCGGAAGCCGCCCACCAAGCGGTGTCCCTTGATGCCGACCATACCGCGAGCCTTTGCAAACTCCATAAATTCAGGAGCCAAATCCTCATTGCCCTCGCTCATCACGAAGCAGATATTCATCAACGAGCGATCCTCCTTGGCGGTAGTTGGGCGGAACAAAGAGTTGCGATCAATCTCATTGTAGAGCAACTCTGCCTTCGCTACATTGCGACGATAGATCTCCTCCACGCCACTGATAGACTTCAACCACTTCAACGTTTCGTTCATCACGTAGATAGGGAATACAGGAGGGGTGTTGAACATTGAGTCGTTCTCGACGTGGGTCTTCACGTTCATCATTGTAGGGAGTGTACGAGCAACCTTTTCAAGCATATCATCGCGTATAATCACGAATGTTACACCCGCAGGCGCGAGGTTCTTCTGCGCTCCACCATAGATAACCGCATACTTTGAGACATCAACAGGACGGCTCAAAATATCCGACGACATATCGGCAATGAGAGGTACCGGAGAGTCAATATCCTCCTTAATCTCTGTACCGTAGATGGTGTTATTTGAGCAGATGTATAGATAGTCCAAGTCAGCAGGAATTGTATAACCCTTTGGCACGTACGAGAAGTTTTTATCCTCACTTGAAGCGACAACCTCCACCTCACCGTAGAGTTTAGCCTCCTTGATAGCCTTCTTGGTCCATACGCCTGTATTTACATAGCCCGCCTTCTTGGCAAGGAAGTTAGCAGGAATATGGAAGAACTGTGTGCTTGCGCCGCCACCCACGAAGTAGATGTGGTAGTTCTCCGGAATATGAAGCAACTCGCGGAAGAGCGATTTTGCCTCTGCCAATACCGCCTCAAACTCCTTTGTACGGTGAGAGATTGAGAGGATAGATAAGCCTGTACCATTAAAGTCAATAATCGCTTTGGCTGCATTTTCAAGGGCTACATCGGGCAATACCGATGGTCCTGCATTGAAATTGTACTTTTTCATAACTCTTATAATTTGTTGTTTTACCTATTTTTTGTCTTAAAATAATCATCTGCATCAAGGTGAAGTCCTAACAGCAGATCTCGCACCGCCATACGCTTCTTGCCCGCCACCTGCAACTCCTCAATGGCAACTACACCATCGGCGCAAGCAACCTTTATATATGTCCTATTGTCGGTAAAGATTGTTCCAACCTCTGCCGAGTGCGTATTCTCCTCAAAGTGAGCCTTAAAAATCTTTACCGAGAGCAGCTCCTCGCCACGTTGCAGCAGACTCCACGCTGCTGGATATGGCGACAGACCACGCACAAAATTGACAATTTGAGTGCCACACTGCGACCAATCAACCTCACACATATCCTTGAAGATCTTTGGTGCAGGACGCAAATTCGCCTCCTCTTGCGGCTGTTCAATCGGATTGACGTCGCCCGAAGCAATCTTCTCTACACTCTCCACAACCAACTCTGCGCCCATTGTCATCAGACGGTCATACAAATCGCCCACACACTCCTCGTCGCCTATTGGTGTGCGTTGCTGTCCGATTATAGCCCCTTTGTCAATCTCGTGATTGAGCATAAAAGTCGTGTTACCGCTCTCCTTATCGCCGTTGATAATCGCCCAATTTATTGGTGCCGCACCGCGATATTCAGGCAGAAGCGAGGCGTGGAGGTTGAATGTTCCGAAGCGTGGCATCGCCCAAACCACTTCGGGTAACATTCTAAATGCTATCACGATACCCAAGTCCGGGTTAAGTTCGCGCAGAGCCTCCAAAAAACTCTCGTCGCGCAACTTCTCCGGTTGGAGAATAGTAGAAATGCCCAACTCCTTGGCTGCACGCTTAACATCACTCTCTTGCAAGTGCATACCGCGCCCCGCTATCTTGTCAGGCATCGTAACCACTCCCACGACATTGTAGCCACCTTCAACCAACGCTTTGAGCGAAGGGACTGCAAATTCGGGAGTTCCCATAAATACTATGCGTATATCTTTTGCGTTCATATTCTCTTTGACTTTTAGCCATTGGCTTTTTTAGTTTTTCGTTTAGCACGTTTCTCCGCTTGTCGTTGCGCTCTACGTGCCTCTCGCTCTGCAAGCCTCTCCTGCCACTTGTTTGGTAATTTCGCAATGAGTTTGTCGCGATAATGCTTGTAGCGACCTATATACCAATCTATATCCAATAGAGCCGAATCGTTATTTGCCTTGTGGGATAGATATATCGCCAATGGCGTAAGTATAAAGGCGGATATCCACATAACGAGCAACGAACTCCAAGTACCCTCCTTGGCAAACTTCTCGCCCGATATACTGATGATGTAGTATATCACGAAGAATGCCACCGATATTACTATCGGCATACCCAGACCTCCCTTTCGGATAATAGCACCCAACGGCGCACCGATAAGGAAGAATATAAGTATAGATACAGGCAGCGTGAGTTTTCGGTGCCACTCATTCTTGTTTCGGTAGAGTTGGTTTAGAGCCTCCTTTGAGGTCGTTTCGTCAAAGGAGAACATATTACGCGAACCTCGTGCCGCCTGCAAAGCGTCATTGTAGATTGCATTCAACTTTCTTGCCCCAAGATTAGCCATTGAATCCATCAACATCGGAGCAAACGTCTTTGCTGACCTATCCCCTACTATTGAGTCGGGTTCGGCAATGGCGTCGGAGTCTTTTCTAAAAATACGCTCTTTGAGCAACGGATTGTAGGCTGTGGCTGTAAGGTTATTAACCAACATATCAAGTGAGTCCACATTGTGTTGCAACTCGTTTATGTTGAGTGTCTGGCTATTGTCGCCAAACATCGACTCATCACTTCGCTGAAAATCAAATCCGGTCATCGGAATTTTACCCTCCTGATGCTCAAACTTATGTCGGCGCAGTGTACTATTGGTATACCACTTGTAGTTGCGGGACTGCTCGTATGTTTCACCGTGATAGAGCGTTACAAGAAGATATTTCTTATCGTCAGAGAGGCGGATATAGCCCGAATCGGCTATTGTCGTGGTCATATCTCCATTGCGGGAGCGGTTGTCGTAGATAAGTATGCCCGTGAGCAGTTGCGTCTTTGGATCTTGATGCTCAACACGGATACTCATATCGTCTATGCCGCTAAAAAATAGACCATCTTGAAACTCCAACGCTTGGTTTTGTTGTTTGATATCGTAGAGTGTGCTGAACATCTTTCTGTTCGCCCACGGCACAAGGTTATTTACAATAAAGAAACTGCTGATTGAGAGTATGCCGATAACCCAAAAGAGAGGCTTCAATATGCGCATAAGCGACATACCGGCAGACTTCATTGCCAATAACTCGTAGTTCTCGCCAAGGTTACCCATCGCCATAATCGTCGCAAGGAGAATCGCCAATGGCATACCCATCGGGATCATATTGATTGTGGCGTACATAATCAGTTCAATTATCACCTCCGGCTCCAAACCCTTGCCAACCAACTCGTCGATATAACGCCATACGAAGTTCATCATCAAGATAAAAATGATGATAAAGAAGGTCAGTACCAATGGACCTAAATATGATTTTAAGACGAGTTTATGTATCTTTTTCAAAGCAACAAAATAAAAACTATTGGTGTGCCTTTCGCACCCCTTTAACTCTATTTATCCACAAAGATAATAATTTTATTATTAAAACCATTATGGCGAGTACAAAAATTATAGCCGGACCGGTAGGGACATTCGTGTAATAGCTGAATGCTATACCAGACAGACCGCCAAATATCGCCGTAGCAACAGCGATAGGCACAATCTTCGTATAGGACTTACAGAGCATATTTGCACCAATTACAGGCATCGTAAAGAGCGACATCAAGAGTATAATGCCCATAACTCTGATAGACAACACTATCGCCACAGCCGTAATTACTGCCATAACATACGACACAACGCCTACCCTAACACCTGAAGCACGGGCAAACTCTCTATCAAATGCCACATACATCACCTGTCTATGCCATAAAGTACCTCCGACAAGCAGGGCAGATGCGAGGAGTGCAAGGGCTATAATATCGCTTTTTGTTACGGCGACAATACTTCCAAAGAGGAATGATGCCATACTATTTCCCGAAGCATAACCCGGCGTGAGATAGAGAAACAATGCGCCTATTGCCATACCCAAGCCCCACATCACACCAATCGCCGAATCTTGACGAATCTTTGAACGCGAAGAACTCCACTCTATTCCCAATGCCGACAATACGGCGAACGCCATCGCTCCAAGAATCGGATTTAGACCGAAGTAGAAGGCTACGCCGATTCCGCCAAATGAGGCGTGCGTTATACCTCCACACAGAAAGACCATTCTACGAGCCACTATATATGTACCTATAATACCGCAAGTTATGCCCGACAGTATGCAGGCAATGACTGCATTTGATAGGTAGTCAAATTCAAATATAGCCCTTAAAAACTCCATTTTATTCGTAGAATAACGCGCAAATATACAAAAAAAGTCGGAAGGCGTATCACGTAAAGTCGAAAGATTTTTGTATTTTTGCAAAAGTTATGCGCAAAGTTAATTTCCATACACTCGGTTGCAAGTTGAACTTTTCGGAGAGTTCAACCATCGCCCGCCAATTTGAGGAGGGTGGCTTTGTGCGTGTCGGCGTAAATGACGAGGCGGATATCTGTATTATCAACTCTTGTTCGGTAACCGCCCAAGCCGATAAAAAGTGTCGTAACCTGATACGCAAACTTCACCGCAAAAATCCGAATGCAATAATCGCCGTTACGGGCTGTTACGCCCAACTGAAACCATACGAGATAGCGCAAATAGAAGGCGTTGATATTGTGCTGTGTAACAACAATAAAGGAGAAACATATCAGCAAGTGCTTAACCTGTCGGAACGCGGTAAAACGAAGGTCTTCTCCTGCGAAACAGATGAGATAACAACCTTCTTTGCAGCCTTCTCCTCAAATGACAGAACACGCGCCTTCTTGAAGGTACAGGACGGGTGTGATTACTGCTGCTCTTACTGCACCATACACAACGCAAGAGGTAGTAGCCGTAATATACCTATTGAACAAGCAGTTAAGCAAGCAGAAGAGATTGCTCGCGGAGGTCAAAAAGAGATTGTTATCACGGGCGTAAATACGGGCGATTTTGGTCGTACTACGGGCGAGAGTTTTCTTGATTTGTTGAAGGCGTTGGACAAGGTTGAGGGAATTGAGCGTTATCGCATATCTTCGATAGAGCCAAATCTGCTAACCGACGAGATAATTGCGTTCTGCGCATCATCATACAAGTTCCAGCACCACTTCCATATCCCTATCCAGTGTGGCTCAAACAAGATACTCGCAGCGATGCGTCGCAGATACACCGTTGAGAAGTTCCGAGAGCGCATTGAGGCGGTGCGTAGAGCGATGCCCGATGCCTTTATCGGCATAGATGTTATTACGGGATTTCCGGGCGAGGGAGAGGCAGAGTTTGAGGAGTGTTATAACTTTTTATCAGAGATAAATCCGTCGTTCTTGCATATCTTCCCGTTCTCGGAGCGAGAGAACACCCCTGCGGTGGATCTTCCGAACAAGGTGTCGCCCGAAATTTCAATGGCGCGAGCCAAGCGATTGGAGGAGTTAAGCAATCGTTGCCACTACGACTTCTGCAAGCAGTATCTCGGTACAACTGCCGATGTACTGTTCGAGAGTACGGAACGAGGTGGAATGATGTGCGGCTTTACGGGTAACTATCTAAAAATCAAGACCAAGTACAACCGCGAATATATAAACTGCATCGTCAAAGTACGCCTCTTGTCAATAGAGGATAACTGCGATATTGTGGGCGAAATCATATAATTTCCTACCACTTCCACGAAAAGGCGACATCAACTTTTTGCGAGAATTAATTCTTAATTCTCAATTTATTCACTATATTTGCCCGTCTAAAAGCGTATAAATAGTATGAAAGGCATAGGAAAACGCGTTACAATAGGATTTTTAAGTATTGTTGTTCTGCTCTTGGTATCAGGTGTGATATCAATAGTTGAGTTGAGCAATTTGAGTTATGACACCAAAGTCATTCTCGATGCGGGAGGAGAGGATATAACAATGGCGAAGGGGCTATTGCAGTCATCTCACGACCACAGTAGAGCCGTGTTAGATCTCGTCATATTTGAGGATAGCACAAGCCTTGCGAAGCGCGATAAAGCCATCGCTGACATCGCCGAGCAGATACACCTGCTAAAAGGAGAGGAGACGAATACCACCCTTCGTGGCTGTATTGACACTCTCTCGGACTGTGCCGCAAAATTGGAGCGCGTAACCAAAAACTACGAATTGCAAAAGCAGAAACACGCTGCTCTCACAGGAAGAGTGTGGTATAGCAAGATATATGAGCCTGCCTACAACGACTTAACGGAGCAGATTAAGCACTATATGAAGTTGTCGCACGGTGAGTTAGCCCCTCGTGCCGAGCAGTTGTCCCGCAACGCTTATCGCGCTATCACGCCGGTAATGATTTCGTTGTTGGTGATGATTGCAGTAGTGCTGATGCTCTACTATTTTGTCTATATCTATAGCGTTAAGCCTATTCTAAAAATAAATAAGGCTCTGTCGGATTATCTTACATTCAAACTCCCGTTCACAGTCAAGGCGCAACTGATAGACCAATTAAAGGAGTTGCACGACAATATTGACGCGCTCATAACATCGTCTAAATCCAACAAGTAAGAGAATGCGTTTCAGTGTTATAATGAGATATGTGGGCACGGTAATGCTTATAATCGCTGCATTTATGGCGATTTCGGCATTCATATCCCTTATGTCGCACGACTCCGGTTTCTATCCGCTTCTGCTATCCTCTTTGCTGACCTTTGTACTCGGAGGTTTTCCTCTACTCTTTGTTCCAAAGGCAGACAATATCACAAACAAGGAGGGCTTTACGATAGTTGTTGGTTCGTGGATATTGGCGTGCGCAGTGGGTATGTTCCCCTATCTGATTTGGGGTGGAGAATTTACGCTGATAAATGCTTGGTTTGAGAGCGTTTCGGGATTTACGACTACGGGTGCCTCCATATTAAAGAATATAGAGATGCTCCCACAAGGGCTGCTATTTTGGCGCAGTGCTACCTGCTGGATAGGTGGTGCAGGAGTGGTAATGTTCGCGCTCCTGATACTCCCGTCACTTGGCACAAACAAAATGGCGTTATCAAGCATTGAGTTATCCTCTTTGGCGAAAGACAACTATCGTTATAGAACTCAAATGGTAGTTCGCATTCTGCTTGTCGTCTATGTCGGTCTTACGCTGATTACTACCCTATCGTTGAAGATGGCCGGTATGCGATGGTTTGATGCTATAAATCACGCTATGTCTGCCTGTGCAACGGGAGGTTTCTCAACGAAGAATGCAAGCATCGGAGCATTCAATAGCCCTCTGATTGAGGCGATACTGATTGTGGCGATGTTCCTTTCAAGTATTCACTTTGGACTTATATATTCGACTTTTGCCCGCAAAGCAAACAATATCTTCCGTTCCGAAGTTGTACGTACTTATGTGTGGATAATCTTATTTGCCAGTGTTACAATCGCTATAAGTCTCTATTTTGCCGGCATATATACCGATTGGCTACACTCGTTCCGCGAATCTATATTCCAAGTTGTATCCATAATTACGACAACTGGATATGCTACGGCGAACACAAACACGTGGACACCATTTGCCATCGTTACAATAATAATACTCTCCATAATCTGTGGTTGCGCAGGCTCTACGGCGGGTGGCGTGAAGGTTGATAGAATTTTGCTCTATGCAAAGGCCCTTATAGCGAAACTGCGCACACAGCAGCACCCTAACGCCATTGTGCGAGTACGATTAGACGGTGTAATTCAAGAGAATAGACATTTGGAGGCTGTTACCCTATTCATTACGACCTACTTCGTGTTGATTCTTATGGGAACATTGACAAGTACGCTTTTTGGTATGGACCTCTTGTCGGCATTCTCATCATCGGTAACCTTTATCGGCAATGTAGGTCCGGGCTTCGGAGAGGTTGGCTCGTACGACAACTACGCCGATATTCCGATTATATTGAAGATACAAGGCTCTATCCTGATGTTGATGGGTCGTCTTGAAATCTTCGGATTTATACAATTCATCTCAATCAAGGCTTGGAGGTAATGAGACGATTCACACTACTTATAGCCTTCTCGCTATGTTTATTCTCGTTGCACGCCCAAAATAGTGCCGAGAGGGTACGCCTGCTTGGTGCAAAGTGCGACTCTATCGGCAAGGTGCTTGTAGAGATGCGCTACAAGTACGCTCAAAGCGAGGCACTGCGTGGGGAGTTAGCACCTCAAATAATCAAGGCAGAGGCAGAGTTACGCCGATACAAAAGCCTATATGATATGGCCGTACTTGACCTTTCAAAGGAGGAGGGAGCAGCGACATTAAAGGGGCTTTCGGAGGTGCAACGCGCGGCAAAGGATATAACAGCCACCGACCAAACCGAACCTTCAAACTCGGTGCAACCAAATACGAAGAAGAATTTAGTTCTAAATCCATTCTTCACATCAAAACTCTCCCGCGAGGAGTACAAGACACTCCAAGAGGCGCAACAGTTAGAGGGCGTGGCAAATAATCTCGCCTCCTCATACGCAACACTCTACTCGGAGTTACTATCATTGCACCGCAACTATATGGAGGTAGATTTACCTCGCAAGGCGGATTCGGTGGCAGTGTTATTTAATTTGGAGTTGGGTAAAATAAGAGAACTTGACGAACAGTTGTCAAAAGCACTATCCGCACTCTACTTCAACAAGAGTTACATCTACGACCTGCTTATGGAGCGCGAAGGAAACAACACAATGTTAAATCTTTCGGCTTCGTTGTCGGCCACCGCAGAGCGAGAGATTGAGAAGAATAGCAACATCTACATATCTGACGCTCTGATGGCGTACAATCTGCGCAAAAGGCGACTTGTGGAGTACGAACTAAAACTCGCCGAACTGCTATCGGCAGGCAAGGCTCACGACTCACTAAAAGTGGTGTCAAATGCGTTGAAGCAGCGTGATTATAGACTCTCTCCGATAACGCTTCAACGCCGTAACTTTATTGAATATGAGCCTATTGCGATTAAGGGCACCACGTTCTACAACTCGAAGAACCCGATTCCTCGCACGAAGGTTTACGACTACGGCACAGTATATCGTATCCGTATCGGACTATTTAGAAACAGACCTAACATATCGGCTCTGCGAGGTGTTGCGCCACTCTCCTATACCGATGCCTACAACAAGGGACTGTATGCCTATTTCGTTGGCGGATTTCGCACCGAGCAAGAGGCTGCCGAGGGAGTTGCATATCTGCAAAAGTTAGGCTTCAAAGAGCCTATTATTGCTGTATGGGTTGATGGAGCGTACTACCCTACGCTTGATGCGATGCAGAAGCAGTTGGGACAATACAATGTTGAAATCTCCGGTATAGAGTCTCTTGACGATGAGATAAAGGCAAAGATTGCCCTGCGCGGCACAGATTGTACAATCTCTCGCGTGGGTAGTACCTTTATTGTCGGTCCATTCAACAGCAAGTCCGATGCAGAGTTGCTCGTTTCCGACTTGAAGGCCCTAAATAGCGATATTACTACCGCGATAACCCAAAAGCGTTAATAGCGAACGCGACAGCGAGTTGGGCTGATAAAATAGATAAAATCAGACCTTCTCGGCTACCTTTTGCTCCTCTTCAATTCTATCTTGCCAACTGATAGCGGCGTGCGTACCGTCGCAATATGGTTTGTTTGCCGACTCACCACATCGGCAGAGCGTTACACGATTGCGCACCTCGTAGGCAGTGCCACTCTCTCGCTCTATACGAATACCGCCACGCACCCATATTGGCCCACTCGCATTTAACTGCTCGTCCTCAATAAGGGCAATGCTTGGCTCGTAATTGCGCTCGTGAGGGCTGTTTCTCTCATTCTCCCACACCATCAAACGTCCACTCGGACAGAGCGACGCCTGACGTATAGCCAATCGGCGCGATATCTCGTCAAAGGAGTTCTCCACCGCAGCCCAAACACCACCTCCCGCATCGCAGAAGCGGGCAAAGGCGCAATACTTTGAGTTGTCCGTCAGGATAAGATTATCCCCTGCCGTAATATCCACACTATCCAAGATGCCCTCTGCGCGGGCTGTTAATCTCGAACTCCACTTCTGGGTTAGGTGCGAATCATCGCAATAGGGCGCGTGCTTTGAGCCGCCACAACGGCATAACGCCGTCGGCTCTTTATCGGTAGAGAAGTGCCTGCCCTCCTCAAAATTCCAACTCTCGCCAAAATCATTCACCACAATACGCTGAACAGCCATCGGGGGCGCACCATAGACCAAATATGGGCCTCGCTCCTTGACGACAATCTTGTATTTATCATCGGCACATCTGCTCCCCTTCTCCACTTTTTGTTTAGCCATAATACTATACTTTATAAATTCACGTTACCATATTGGGCAATAATTATTCCCAAAATGAGAAGTTTTGCTCGTTGAAAATAAAAATTAAGAACTTTTTTGTATATTTGCCGATTATAAAACCATTTCAGATATGAACTATATAAAGTCTCTTTTTATAGCACTCTCATCACTCCTTGTCGTAGTTGGTTGCAATAAGGATATTAAACCTACCATTGAGGTCGATCGCCACGCACTCTATTTCAGCGATTGGGGCGCACCGGCACAGTCGGTATCATTCGTAACGGAAGATGCCGTACGTGTGGCTATGGTCTCTATTTCGGACGGCTTCGAGTGTCGTATAGACAACTCTGCCCACAAAATCACCGTAACCCCAATCGGCAACAAGGAGGGCTCAAACGATGAGTTGGAAAAGGTTGGTACGTTGTACGTAAATGCCCTATCCAAAGATGGCAAGACATCGGGACAGACCATATATCTCTACATCTGCGAGGAGGTGGTGCTTGACGCGAATTACACCGAGGCAAACTGCTATATAGCAACAAAGCCAAATGTGAAATACACATTCCAAGCAGACAGGCGACCAGATAGATCAACTTTGGATACAAAGAGTGCAAAGTTGTTGTGGCAGAGCGATATGCGAGTTATCCGCAATGTTGACTATTGCGATGGTAAGGTCTCTTTTATTATAGAGCCGTCTTATGAGGATACCGCCAAAGTTCCTAACGCAAATGGCGTTATTGCAGCCTACAATGCAAAGGGTGAGATTATTTGGAGTTGGCATATTTGGATAACCAATACAGACCCAAGAGAGGAGATCTGCAACTACTCTAACGGAGCAGTATTTATGGAGCGCAACCTCGGAGCATTCACGAATAGCAACGCTTCGGAAAACACCCAGAAGATACACGATTCGTATGGTCTATACTATCAGTGGGGACGTAAAGACCCATTCTTGCGTCCGGAGACATACGATTGTAGCTTGGGCGTAGGCGAGACTATTTATAACGGGGAGAGCGTCCATTATACAGAGGAGAAAACTGTTGAAACCTCTGCCACAACGGGTACGGAGGCCTATGCAACGGCCAACCCTATGCACTTTATTACAAACGCAAAGTGCATTGAGGAGGGTGGTGATGGTATAGGCGATTGGCTATATGAGCCTAACAACCGATTGTGGAACGAAGAGTGGGGCAAAATTCTCCTTAACGACCCTTGCCCTTACGGGTGGAAGGTACCTTCTGCAAATGATTTTGCCGACCTGCAACTCACAGATAGCGAAGATGCTACCGACCTTGACGTGGCTCGCAAACGCTTTGGCTGGTGGCTGAATGATGGCGCAAACAACTTCTTCTACAACGCTTGTGGCTACCGTCGCTATAACGATGGAAAGATACAGAATATGAACTACCACCCTTCCTATCCGTCGGTACCGGAGCCGTGGGAGGGACACTATTGGACTACCGATGTGTATGGAGATGGTACCTCTGTATCTATGTACTTTGACTTGACAACGACCCGCACAATCAACAAATTCCAAAACGCAAAACCTTCTCGCCGAGCAAACGGATTGCAGATACGCTGCATAAAGGTTAAGTAGGGTTTAACACAAAGAAGAGAGTTTTACAAACGAAACTCTCTTCTTCTTTTATACGCCCCGCAATAGCTAATGGCTAATTTGGTCAAGAAACCCCAAAAAGAAAAAAGCCATTGGCTAATGGCCAATGGCTAACAGCTACAAAAAAAGGGTAAGCTACTTATATCGCACCGCTACAACCGCATACCCTTGCTCAATTCCTTGCCTGGGGGAGTTCTGCAGGAGCTGGTCGTATAAGACTTACCCGGGTGCAAAAGTAGAACTTTTTTTGTATCTTTGCAAACAAAAACGCAATAAATGAGCAAAAAAAATAGATCCAAGTTTCGTTCCTTTGCCATTTTCATTATCCTATCTGCTCTCGCTGTGGGCGTTATGGGATACTCGGCTTTCTATGGCAATGCACTGAAAGAAAAGACCTCAATATATATATCCTCCGCGACCACATACGAGGAGTTGCATAGCGAGATAACGCAAAATCTGAAAAGTGCGTTGCATCGCTTCGCTTTTGACTTTTACGCCTCGCGTCTAAACCTTAAAGGGCGCATAAACGCAGGCTACTACTGCTTTGATGAAGGCACCGACGTTATACGAATGGTGCGCCGATTGGTCTTGGGCGAGCAGACTCCCGTAAAACTCGTGATTGGTGAGGCTCGTACGCTCCCACAGTTGGCGGGAAAGATTGCCACCCAGATTGAGGCAGACTCCGCTACCCTACTACGCACAATGCGTAATAAGGAACTCCGACGCGAGTTGGGGTTTGTCAAGGATAGCACCATCGCGATATTTATCCCGAACACTTACGAGGTGTGGTGGAACACATCGCCCGAAAAACTTTTGCGCCGTATGCACCGCGAGTATAATGGCTTCTGGAACAAGGAGCGCACCGCGAAGTTGAAGCGTTGCGGATTGTCGAAATATGAGGTTATGACCCTCGCCTCTATTGTCTATGAGGAGGTGAAGGCGACCTCCGAGATGCCTGTGATTGCAGGAGTCTATATCAACCGCCTACGTTGCGGTATGCCATTGCAGGCCGACCCTACCGTAAAGTATGCCATTGGCGACTTTGGGCTGAAACGCATTCTATACAAGCACCTTAAATATCGCTCGCCATTCAATACCTATATAAATAGAGGGCTACCACCCGCACCGATTTGTGTGCCGAGCGTAGCGGCGATAGATGCGGTGCTTAACTACTCGGAGCATAAGTATCTCTACTTCTGCGCCCGCCCCGAGTTAGATGGTCGCCACAACTTCGCCCGCACCTTGAAGGAGCATAATGTCAACGCCCAAAAGTACAGCAAGGCGATTGACAAATTGAGAATTAAATAATAGGCTTTTTGCTATTAGCCATTGGCTTTTAGTGAGATTAGAGAAATTAGGGAGTTTAGCGATGCTATTCTCCCTATTCTCATTAAAT
>JAFXHB010000108.1 GCA_017536605.1 Alistipes sp. | reverse complement strand
TTTCGGAGGCATTCAAGATTTTGCGTACCAATATGGGCTTTATGTCGGGAGATAAGCCACAACAGGTTATCCTTGCTACATCGTCAAACGCCCACGCAGGCAAGACCTTCGTCTCTATGAACCTCGGTATGACGCTTGCCTTCTCAAACAACAAGGTGCTTATGATAGATATGGACCTTCGTCGTCGTACTCTATCCAAGCATATGGGACAGCGTAGTAATCCGAATGGTGTAACCAAGTATTTGAGCACTCCGGGAACAACCGTGAATGAGATTATCGCAAATAGCGGTTTGCACGAGAACTTCGACTTTATATATGCAGGTTTGCAACCTCCTAACCCGGCAGAGTTGTTGATGTCGAAGCGTCTTGAAGAACTTATTGCAGAGTGCCGTAAGCACTATGACTATATCATCATCGACAGCGTTCCGGCGATGATTATTGCCGATGCAATGATTACCAGCCGTGTTGCAGATGTAAGTATGTACGTTGTACGTGCCGGCTTGCTTGATCGCGCACAGTTGCCTGATATTGAGTCGTTGCACACCGAGAAGAAGTTGAAGAACATGTGTATTGTCCTCAATGGAGCTATGGAGACAAGACAGTCTTACGGTTACAGTTACCGTTATCAGTACACTTCGGAGGTTGGCGGAAAGCGCAATATCTGGAAGAGAATACTTCGCCTGTTTGGTAAGAAATAGTATAGAGTATGCAATATACAGGTCTTACAATTGCCGTTGATTTTGACGGCACGTGTGTAACGCACGAGTACCCTTACATCGGTCAGGACGTTGGTGCGGTGCCTGTTCTACGCGAATTGGTAGAGCAGGGACATAGGCTGATTCTCTACACGATGCGTAGCGGTAAACTTGAAAAGGAGGCTTTGGGTTGGTTTAAGCAGCACGAGATACCTATCTATGCTGTAAATGTCAATCCCGACCAGAAGAAGTGGACCAAGTCGCCAAAGGTACACGCTGATGTCTATATTGACGATGGAGCCCTTGGCTGTCCGCTGAAACGCTCTATGAGTACCTCGCGTCCATTCGTTGATTGGGAGAAGGTGCGCGAGTGGCTTGTAGCGGAGAGGATTCTCTAATACACACGATTGGTAAACAGAAGAGGTGGTATTTTGCAATACCACCTCTTCTGTTATTGTACGCTTTGTTAGAGTAGAGCGTCAATCTTGGCTTTAAGGTCTGCCTTTGAAATTGCACCAACGTGCTTGTCAACAACCTCACCACCCTTAATGAATACGATAGTAGGGATATTGCGCACACGATATGATGCGGTGATATCGTCGCACGAATCAACATCGCACTTGCCGATATTTACCTTGCCGGCATACTCTTCTGCCAACTCCTCAACGATAGGTGCAACCATACGGCACGGTCCGCACCACTCTGCCCAGAAATCGATAACCAAAGGCTTGCTGTCGGCCATCAAAGCCTCGTAATTCTCATTTGTAATGTTTAGAGCCATAATGTTTGTTTTTTTAAGTTAATGAATATGTTATATTGTGTTTTTCAATAAATTCGCACAGAGCATCGCTTAAAGCAACCCTCTTTTTGCTGGCGTGAGCTGTAACGCAAACACCCTTCTCGGTATCCAAAATCTTGAACTTCAAAAGCATCTTTCCTTTTGACTGTTTGACAGCCGAAGTGAGTTCCTTGACAACCTCCTCGCTTAATAGCGGCGCAGGTAGAGTCAGAGTTATCTCTTTAAGCCCATCTTTAACCTCTGAGAGTTGTTTTATATCCGTAACGCGGAACTCCAACTCTCCATCTCCCTTATATCCGCGTGGCTGTATGCGACCTCTAATCAGTAGGAAGTAGTCCTTGTACATTTTGTTGCGGAAATTCTCAAAGTCCTTGCGGAAGAATCTAAAAGAGTACGCTCCTGTATAGTCTGCAATAGTCATTCCACCCGCCAACGTGTTGTCGCGCAGATAGAAGGTGTTTGTCTCGGTTACTATACCGGCAATAGTAACCTCCTTGCCTTGCAAAGGCTGCAAGTCGGAGAGGTCAGTTATGCTGTGGCTACACTTTACTTTTAATATATATCGGTAGTCATCAAGCGGGTGAGCCGAGAGATAGAGTCCGATTAGCTCCTTCTCCTTGTTGAGAAGTTCCAACGATTGCACTTCGTTTGCGGCTGGCGGAAGAGGCTTCTGAATATCACTCTCTCCTGTCAATGCACCAAATAGGCTCTGCTGGGCGTTGTTCTTCTCCATCTGGTAGCGTGAGCCATAGCGCATCAACATCTCAATAAATGTCGGGCCATCATTGTTGTCATTCGCGATGAACTTGGCTCGCGAGAAGTCTATCACCGAATCAAAACCTCCCGACATAGCGATATTCTCAAAGCACTTGCGGTTTACAGTGGAGTAATTTACTCGCTCGCAGAAGTCATAGACGCTCTTGTATGGGCCATTCTTCTCGCGCTCGGCAATGATAGAATTGACAGCATTTTCGCCAACACCCTTTATTGCGGCCAATCCGAAACGGATATCCCCGTTTGCATTAGAGGAGAAGTTCATCTGCGACTCGTTGATATCAGGCGACAATACCTTGATACCCATTCGCTTGCACTCGCTCATATACTTCTCTAAATTCTCTATGCTGCCCAAGTTGGCAGAGAGCAACGCGGCCATATACTCCGACGGATAGTTGGCTTTCAGATATGCGGTCTGGTATGCTACCCACGAGTAGCAGGTGGCGTGCGACTTGTTGAAGGCGTAGGAGGCAAACTTCTCCCAATCCTCCCAAATCTTCTCCAAGACCTTCTTGTCGTGTCCGTTTGCAGTACCTCCCGTCAAGAATTTAGGCTTCAATTCATCAAGTTTCTCCTTAATCTTCTTACCCATCGCCTTACGCAGAGTATCTGCCTCGCCTCGTGTGAAGTTTCCGAGTAGTCGCGATAGCAACATCACCTGCTCCTGATATACCGTGATGCCATAGGTATCTTTGAGATACTTCTCCATAATAGGTATATCATAGACGATAGGAGCGCGTCCGTGCTTACGGTTGATAAAGTCCGGAATATAATCCATAGGTCCCGGGCGATAGAGGGCATTCATCGCGATAAGATCCTCAAAGACAGTTGGCTTTAATTCGCGAAGATACTTCTGCATACCGTCGGACTCAAATTGGAATGTTCCGAGTGTACGTCCCTCGCAGTAGAGGTCGTATGTCTTCTTGTCGTTAATAGGTATATTGTCTATATCGACCTCCACGCCCTTTATACGGCGGATATTCTCCACCGCATCCTTCATAATAGAGAGGTTCTTCAAACCGAGGAAGTCCATCTTGATAAGACCTGTATCCTCAATTACCGAGCCTTCGTATTGTGTTACGAGCATCTTCTCGCCCGTCTCCTTGTCGTCGGCGGTTGAGACAGGTACCCAATCTGTGATGTCATCACGGCAGATGATTGTTCCGCAGGCGTGAACACCCGTACCGCGAACGTTACCCTCCAACTCGCGTGCATACTTTATCGTATCGCGCATTATCGGGTCGTCCGAAGCCTCTGCTTGTTGCAGTTCTGGAACGGCATTTATGGCGTTTGTAAGGTTTATTTTCAGCGTCTTCTCCTTATCCTTCGGGTCTGTAATGCGGTCGGGCACAAGTTTGCACAAGCGGTCAGACTCCGAAAGAGGCAACTTTTGCACTCGCGCAACGTCTTTGAGAGCCATCTTGGTTGCCATAGTACCGTAGGTGATGATGTGCGCCACCTTCTCCTTGCCGTACTTTTTGGTTACCCAATCAAGCACGCGACCACGTCCTTCGTCGTCAAAGTCAATATCTATATCCGGTAACGAGATTCGGTCAGGGTTCAAGAAACGCTCAAACAGCAGGTCGTACTTGATAGGGTCAATCTGCGTAATTCCCAGACAGTATGCCACCGCAGAGCCTGCTGCCGAACCACGACCCGGACCTACCCAAACGCCCAACTCCTCGCGTGCAGCGCGAATGAAGTCTTGCACGATAAGGAAGTAGCCCGGAAAACCCATCGTCTTCATAATGTGCAACTCAAAGCGCAATCGCTCCTCAACCTCCTCCGAGAGTGGCGAGCCATAACGCTTTTTAGCACCCTCCATCGCGAGTTTTGCAAGGTAGTCCGCCTCAAACTTTATGCGATACAACTTGTCGTAGCCGCCAAGTTTTTCAATCTTTTTGTTAGCGGCCTCCTCGTCCATCACGACCTCTCCGTTCTCATTCTGTGTAAACTCGTCAAAGAGATCTTTCTCGGTCAATCGTTGGCGATACTCCTCCTCGGTACCGAACTCGGCTGGAATAGGGAATACCGGCATAATAGGTGCGTGGTCGATAGAGTAGCACTCCACCTTGTTGCATACGGCAACCGTATTCTCTATCGCTTCCGGATAGGCAGCGAAGATTTGCGACATCTCTGCCGTTGTCTTCATCCACTCCTGCTTGGAGTATAACATTCGCTTCGGGTCGTCAAGGTCCTTGCCGGTACTCAAACAGATAAGGCGGTCGTGAGCCTCTGCATCGCTCTCCTCCACGAAGTGTACATCATTGGTGCAGACCAACTCTATATTGTGCTTCTGTGAGAATTCTACCAACTTTTCATTAACCTTCAACTGCATCGGGTACGCCTCGTGGTTAGCACGCTCGACGGTCGCTTTATGTAGTTGCAACTCCAAATAGTAGTCCTCACCAAAGAGGTTTTTGTACCACAATATAGACTCCTCTGCCTCTTGTAGGCGGTCATCTTGGATTAGACGAGGTATCTCGCCACCCAAGCAAGCCGAGCAACAGATCAACCCCTCGTGGTACTTCTCCAATTCGGTACGGTCAGTACGTGGACGACCATAGAAGCCGTCAGTCCACGCCTTTGATACAATCTTGATAAGGTTCTTGTAACCCTTGAAGTTCTTTGCCAAAAGTATGAGGTGGTAACCTCCAAGGTCGGCCTTGTCGCTTTTGAGCGTAAGGTCGCCACGACGTGCCACATAGACCTCGCAGCCTATAATTGGCTTGAACGGAGGGGTATTCTCCATCTCGACGATTATCTCACGAGCCTTCACTGCATCAAACCCAAACTCCTTCTCCATATCG
Organism: Alistipes sp.; assembly: GCA_017536605.1. Lineage (GTDB taxonomy): Bacteria > Bacteroidota > Bacteroidia > Bacteroidales > Rikenellaceae > Alistipes. The sequence goes on along the minus strand of JAFXHB010000108.1, from coordinate 2,402 downwards.
GAGAGGCTCGCAATAAGTGATGCGAGTTCTGCGAGTTGCTTTGTCTGCTCCTCGCTTGGCTCAAAATCTTTATTCGCCTTCTTTGCCTTCTCAATTTCGGACTTCAAGGCAGCCTCTTCCTCCTTTTTGTCTGCGAGTAACGAAGCAAGGGAGTTATGCTCGCCCTGTAATTTGAGCATCGTATCAAGCAGTTTCTTCAAACTCTTCTCTTTACCAGCCTTCTCTTTATTCACCTTGCCGACATAGTTCATAAACTCTTTGATGGCAAACATATTACCGTGGTCGGTAATGGCAATACCCGGCATACCATCTTTGATGGCCTTATTAACGAGTTTCTGAACACTCGCTTGACCGTCAAGAAGTGAATACTGGGTGTGGGTGTGAAGGTGTACGAATTGGCTCATCTGAATCTGCTTTACGTCATATAAAAATCATCTCCACAAAGGTAGGATTTTTTTTTGAGTTCCGCCACCCTTTTTACACCTTTTTTCTAACGAATTTTTAAGTTGCTGAACTATGGAGTTATAGGCGCAATAAAAAAGAAAAGGGGTTCTTCTTGAAAAAGCCCCCTTCCGTATCGTAACTATGCTACCGAACAAGCAAATCCCAATGCCCGAACACGCTCCGCAATAGCCTCTAATTCGTCGTGTGGAACCTTTTCTAACTCTTGGCACGGAGTCGCTCGGTCAATCGAATAGACCATCACATCACGTGGGGAGATTCTCTTGACTGCCGATAGCCACGCCTGAACCTCCTCTTCGGTGGTGTTATCTATAATCGCGCCTGCGTGGTAACCACGCAAGAACATCGTTTGCAGAGTCATTTGCCCTTTGAACTGTTGCATCTGCTCTATGATGCGCTCCGTGTCGTATGAGCCTGACGGCAGATCTATCGCCTTCGCCGTAGCGTTGATGGCAGAGTCCAATTTAAGGATATTGTTATCAACCTTCGCAAGAGCGTCGCACACATCTTTGCGATGCAGTTGTGTGGCGTTGCTCAAAACCGAAATTTTAGCATTTGGCGCAAACTCGTTGCGGAGAGTTATCGTGTCGTTGATAATATCCTTAAAATCGGGGTGAAGAGTAGGCTCTCCATTGCCGGCAAAGGTTATTACGTCTGGTAGCGTTCCCTCTTTGCTCATCTCCTGCAACTTTGCTTTAAGCGTATCGCGCACATCCTCCCTGCAATTAAAGCGTGGTTTTGCAACACGATTATCCTCGTTCCACCCGCACTCACAATATATGCAGTTGAAACTGCACAATTTACCATTTAACGGTAGCAGATTTACACCGAGCGACACGCCCAATCTTCGGGAGCGTACAGGACCATATATTATTTCACGAAATAGTATAGACATCTCTTTTGCTATTGGACAACAAGACTCTTGACCAAATCTATGCCGAGTTTTGCATTTACCGAGCGTACCAACGCCTCGCGCTGCATCATCAACTCACTGCGGAGTATAGAGGAGGCTATATGAACATAGAGAACGCCTCGCACAAATCGCACCTGTCGTGTCTCGGCAGCGACAACCTCCCCCACAACCTCACGCCATACGTGGGGCAGTGAGCCTTCGGCAATTTTGGCAGCGATATTAGGGCTTTTGAATAGTTCCTCCAACATCGCGCCAATGGGCTGGGCGTTAGTTCTTTTCATCTTACTCTTTGATTATTGTGCCGTAGGTTACATTGAATAACTTATAGTTGCAATTGGTTCTATCAAGTATGCCTCGCATTCGTTCCTCGTTGCAATCTGTAATTATGATTTGTCCGAAGTCATCGCCCGATACAAGCGATATCAACCTCTCGACACGACTCTCGTCGAGTCGGTCAAACAGGTCGTCAAGAAGCAGTATCGGCTTCTCGCCACATCTGCGGGTAATAATTGCATATTGGGCAAGTTTTAGGGCGACAAGGAAGGACTTTTGCTGCCCTTGTGAGCCGTATTTACGCAACATATATCCACCTATCGTAAAACTCATATCGTCGCGATGTACGCCACACGACGTGAAGCCCAAAATTCTATCTTTTTCACGTGAGGAGAGCAACAACTCCTCCAAACTCGCTTTGTTTAGTTCCGAGCGATAGGATAACTCAACTTGCTCGTGGTCATCGGAGAGGGCTCTGTAATACTCAATGACAAGCGGAGTCATCTCCTCAATAATCGCCTTGCGAGTATTATATATGGTGTTGGCGGGTGCGCATAGTTGTTGGTCGTAGATGGCGAGCATAGCCTCGTCGCTACCCGTTTTGAGATAACTATTTCTCATAGCAAGCGTTGAGTTGTAGCGCATTGCCGCCTCCATATACCCTCTATCCAATTGAGAGATAAAGGCGTTGAGATAGCGGCGACGCTCATCGGCGGAGTCGCTGATTAGCGACGAGTCGGCAGGCGAAACCACC
>JAFXHB010000107.1 GCA_017536605.1 Alistipes sp. | reverse complement strand
TCGCAGGCGATAACCCTGATTGAGAGTAACAACCCCGACAACTACGCACAGGCGCAGGAGATTATAGAGCGTTGCTTGCCTTACGCCGGAAAGTCGGTGCGTATCGGTATCACAGGTGTTCCGGGTGCAGGAAAATCGACTTGGATTGAGGCGGTCGGAAATATGGTAACATCGTTGCATCACAAGTTGGCGGTGTTGGCGATTGACCCATCGTCGGAGCGTAGCGGAGGCTCTATCCTCGGCGATAAAACCCGTATGGAGACAATCTGCCATAACCCCGACATCTTTATCCGCCCTTCACCATCGGCAGGCTCGCTTGGTGGTGTAGCACGTAAGACACGCGAAACTATCGTCTTGTGCGAGGCGGCAGGCTTTGATGTTATCTTTATTGAGACCGTGGGCGTAGGTCAGTCGGAAACAGCGGTACACTCAATGGTGGATATGTTCCTTCTGTTGCAGATTTCGGGTGCGGGCGATGAGTTGCAGGGTATCAAGCGAGGCATTATGGAGATGGCCGATTTGATGGTTATCACAAAGGCTGACGGCGAGAATAAGATGAAGGCAGAGTTGGCACGCCGACAGTTTCAGAATGCACTTCAACTCTTCCCTACTCCGGAGAGCGATTGGAGAGCCAAGGTCTATACCTGCTCCTCGCTTGAAGGCGTGGGCTTGGAGGAGATTTGGAAGGGCGTAGAGGAGTATCTCGAACACACCAAAGGCAACGGCTACTTCCAACACCACCGCAACGAGCAGAACAAGTATTGGATGTACGAGAGCATCAACGAGGCGTTGAAGAGCAACTTCTACCTCAACCCCGAAATTGAGAGCCGCATTGCCGATGTTGAGCAGCGCGTTCTCGATGCGAAGTTGAGTTCGTTTATTGCAGCGAAAGAACTATTGGACATCTATTTTAAGAAATAGATGCCAAACGGAAAACGGAACCGACGATGCGGAGCGAGAGCAGAGGGTGCTTGCACACTATGCCGAGCCGCAAGGAGGAAAAGCCTGCGAAGCAGGATTAAAACGGAAAACTTTTTTTAATATAAAACTTAAAAATTAGAGGTAATTGAGGAAATTTTGTGCGTTGCTAGGCGGTGAGTGCGCAGCATACTAAGGCGTATGTGAGCAACTCAACGACCGACGCAAGGTGCAAAATTTACCAATTAGAATAATTTTATGAAGATAGTAGTTCTTACGGGAGCAGGTATTTCAGCCGATTCGGGTATTCCGACCTATCGCAGTAGCGATGGCTTGTGGGCAAACTACAAGATTGAAGAGGTCTGCACGCCCGAGGCGTTGGAGCGTGATAGGGCAAAGGTCATCAACTTCTACAATATGCGCCGCCGTGAGATGGCGGGCAAACAGCCAAATGCAGGGCATAAGGCGTTGGCAGAGTTGGAGAAATACTTTGATGTAGAGATTATTACGCAGAATATCGACAACCTCCACGAACAGGCAGGCTCAACCAAGATTACCCACCTGCACGGCGAACTTACCAAGTTGCGCGAGGAGAGTGGCGAGAAGTATATCACCGAGATTGGTCTGCGCGACCAGACGCTTGACGAGAAGGCTCCGAATGGAGAGTTGTTGCGCCCACATATCGTCTTTTTTGGCGAGGCCGTGCCGATGTTTGACAAGGCGAGAGATATTGTCAAAGAGGCTGATATACTGATTGTTGTGGGCACCTCGTTGGCGGTCTATCCTGCGGCTTCGTTGGTCGGTTGGGTAAAGAATAATGATGTACCGATCTATGTTGTGGACCCTTCGACTCCGAAGATTCCGTTCCTCCGCAACCGCATCTTCCACAAGAAGGAGCGTGCAGCGATTGGTCTGCCGAAACTTGTCGCACAACTGAAAGAGTTTGCAGAGATTAGAAAATTATAGCCATTAGCTTTTAGCCATTAGCCATTGGCCTTTTTAGATCATCGCCTCGCAGAATAAAATCTGCGAGGCGATGTTGTAATGTGATGGTAGAACCACAAATTAAAGCTCCGACAAAAGAACTATAAAGGTAGCTACAATGCTAATGAATACATTTAATGCGATACCAATAGCACCGACAATAATACCGATTTTGCTCCACTTTGAAGCCTTCTTTGAGGCCTCTTCTGCCGCTTCGTAGTTACCGCTATCATATAGCGAATTTACCTTCTGCGAGTTGATAATTGCAGGAATGCCGAATGGCCAACAAAGTAATATTGAGATAATTGCCTTAACAAGATTGTTGTTTGGTCTTGCAGGGGTCTGCGTATTCATAGTTTCCATAATTTGAAAGTTTGTTTGTTAGTTTTTTTCTATTACATTCTTTATTTGAATTTTGTCCGCAGATAGGTCTGGGTTTTAGACAGAGTATAAAAAGAGTGCGGACCAAATTCGCCTTATTGGATTCTGCGGTCTTCCACAACCTTGTCCCCAAATATCGGAATAAAGCCCACACCAATATATAGTGTGAGCGTCAAACTTTATTCCATGGGGACTATCAAAAAGTGGAAGTTTCAGAATCCCAAAATAAGTATAAACGCTTTTTATCTCTATATGTCTTTTTGTTCGCTATTTAACCATAGGCAAATATTTTCGTTTTGTTGCCACAAATGTAATATTTTATTTTTGAATGTGCAAAAACAGAGAAGATTAAAGGTTGTTAAGGGTGCGCGCAAAAAGACATTAACAACCTTTAACCACCCTTAATCACCCTTATCAAAAATAAAAAAAAGCCAATGGCCAATGGCTAATGGCTCAAAAAAACTCCTACTCCTCAACAATTGTTACCGAGAAGATCAAATCGCCCGGGCGGATATCGTCAATAACATCCTCGCCCTCTACAACCTTGCCGAAGCAGGTATGCACACCGTCAAGGTGTTGTGTATTACGACGATTGTGGCAGATGAAGAACTGCGAGCCACCTGTATCCTTACCACGATGAGCCATTGAGAGGACCCCCCTATCGTGATATTGGCGTTCTGCGTCTGTCTCGCAAGGAATTGTCCAATCAGGACCGCCCGTGCCATCGCCAACAGGGCAACCGCCCTGAATTACAAACTCCGGGATTACACGATGAAATGTCAGTCCGTCATAGAAGCGCGACTCGGCAAGTTTTACAAAGTTTGCGACGGTGATAGGGGTCTCCTTTGCGTAGAGTTCCACCTTCATATCGCCCTTTTCGGTTGAGATAATTGCGTAAATCATATTTTTAGAGTTTAATTTGCACAAAGATAGTAAAAATTGAAAATCAGCACTCTCTTTTTTGGCTCTTTTGCTCTCACGCTTGCAAAAACAAGAATTAGTTACTACCTTTGTGTATTGTATATATTTGTACTTTAACAAAAAAACAGAATAGTATTATGAAAAAGTATCTTCTTGTATTGGCTGCCGCAGCTCTTTTCTGCACAGCCTGCGAGGACAACACCTCAAACGCGACTCTCACACTCGCATTGGGTGGAGGTCCAAATCCAAGCAGTGTAAATGCCGTAGAGGGCGAAACAAGAGTCGGCATTGGCGACAAGGTCAATGGCTACTATCAACTCTATTGGACTCCGGGCGACAAGGTACTCTGCAATGGCGAAATCTCGCACGATGCCATCATCAGCAACAAGCGTGCTGCCGTTGCCGGATTTAACTTTGCGAACACCCCTTCTGCACCATACAGCATTATCTTCCCTGCCGTAGAGGGTGTTGCTTCAAAGGGCGCAAACTGCTACCCTGTACAGTTCCTTGCAGAGCAGAAGTACACCGAGGGCACTTTTGACAGAGATGCGGCGGTGATGTATCGCTACACATCAAAGCGTTCATCAACACTCAAACACCTTACCGGAACAATACGAATGCCTATTTCAGGCGAGGTTACCATCTCAAATATCGTGATAACCTCCCCATCAAAGCCAATTTCGGGCATCTTTGACCTCAACTGCGAAACAGGCGAACTTACAGCGCACGAGGGCAGTGTATCAAATCAGACCGAAATCGTATTTGAGAACGGTTTGCAGTTGAAGGCGGATAAGGCAACCCCTATCTACTTCACCGTACCTATTGGCATATATGGCAAATTGGACGTTGTAATCAACACAACCGACAATCAGGTAATGAACTTCTTTATCACTTGCGACGAGTCAAAGCCTATCAGAGCCGGTATCGTTCGCCAACTCGGTGATATTCAATTTAGAAACACCTCTAAATAACACTCTCAAAGTAGATGAAAAGTCTTTGGTTTTATATCGTTGTAGCAATCTCCTTGGCACTCCTACCCTCCTGCAAAGAGGAAAAGTCGGAGTATGTGCCTATCAAGGCGTTTGAGCCATCTTTTCAGGCTCTCACCGGAGCAAAGAGTGGCGAGCACGATATTGAAGCCACTGTACGCGTGCTAAATGGTTTGGAGTTGGCGCAAGCACGCTCCGAGAGTTTTGATGAGTTCTTGGAGTTTATGGCAAAGCAGGATTACAGCAACGTGGCGCAAGATGTGGTTGATCTGCGCGTAAAGTTGCTGCCTGTATTGCAAGAGATGTACTTAATAGACCAAGAGTTGGAGCACGTAAATATGTGGAATACGCTGGGTCGCGATTTAAGTACAGATGTGAGCCAATTGGCCGAGACAAACATAGACAAGTCGAAGAGAAGTCAACTGCGAGGTCTGTTGCGCCTTTTGCCCATATCAAACACTATTGAGCCTATAAGCATCGCCGTATCAACGGTATCAAAGACCGGAGAGAGGGTCTTCAACAAGTTTGAGGAGAGCCAAAAGTTGGAGGACGATTTGAGAGGTCGTCTGCATAAAGTTCGCCAGCGATACTTGGAGTACCTGCAAGAGTATATGCCTGTCTATAAGAGGCATATGAAGGAGTGGGATAGGCTCTGTCTTATCAAGGACCGCGTCTATCTCCAACTATACAGCGGACAATACAAAGAGGCCTTTGAGTCAAGTCGTGAGGCTCTCAAAATAGACCCGAACAACCGAGAGATGTTGCTCTTGCAGAGTATGGCTATTGTACAAGATGTCGCCTATCCGAAGCAGATAAAATCGCTCAAAGACCAATCTGTTACAATCAGTGCAAACACCACTCTTGACGAGAACGCAGTATCACGATTACAGAACGCCGACAAGATGCTTGACGGCTACATTCAAAAGCACCCTGCATACTCGGCACCGGCACTACTCTTGAAGGGTATCATCTACTCAAAGATGGGCAATAAGTCCAAAGCCATCACCTACTTTGACCAAGCGGCAACAGAGTATCCTCGTCAGGCAGACCATCTGACAGATATGCTCTCCTCCTATCGCGCACGTACATATCTTAATCAGACCGCCGAAGGTGCATATCTGCTCAACCTCTACCAATCAACAATGGAGGGTTTCGGCATATTCTCGCCAAACTTCGCCAAGGCGGCACTCCACGAGCAGAGTGGCGATATGGCGATGGCTCGCGAAGAGATATACAACCACTTCTTCCGTCGCTCAAATCAGGCCGTACACGACTGCCTGCTATCGGATATGAAGTTCTGCGAGGAGAATCTGTCGTTCAGTTTCAAACAACTTCTGCCTGAGAACTCCTATATGGACGTGGAGTTTGCACGCTCGGCAAAGTTTATGGGAATGGGCAGCGACAACAACAAATTGACCATTTCGTTGCACAATCGCAGCGACAAGCCACTTGAAAATGTGCGTCTTTTCCTCTGCATACACTTTACCGATATGTATAAGACCGACTACCACGTAGTCCGCATACCGACGCGTAACCGCATAAATGCCAATCAACGCATAGAGTTTGGCGAGGTAGAGTTAAAGTATAAAGATAAGACATTTGAGGATATTACCCGCGTACGAGCAATTGCCCTTACGGACAACTCTCTATGTTGGATTGACAACGTCTATAACGCCGACACGAAGATAAACTACAACCATACACGCACCGCAACGGTTGCCGAACTGACCAACAGTCTGAATACGGTACAACGTGAGCGTTACTTCAAACTGATGAACGAAGACACGAAGAGTATCAGCGAATCGTTGCGAGCGAATACCGCCATTGAGGTCAAGGAGGGTGGAAATATCTTCAAGCGCACGAATGTTCTCCATATACGCCTTCCGCGTATCGTTGTGATGCTTAATCCGGCATACAAACTCAACGAGCAGAGGGTGCCAAGCCGCGATGTTCTGCAAGGCAGTGCCGCACACCTCGTGTTTGACGATGTCGTACTCAATGAGAGCAACACACTGACTATAAAGTCAATATATGCAAGTTATGCCATTCACTTTGCAAAGGATAGCGACAATAAGTATAGCGTAACAAAGGTCGATTTACTAACCCTATAATCGGGTTGCATAGAGATTTTAGCACCTAAAAGTAGTGGTGTGGAGAGCCGTTTTCCACATCACTACTAATTTTATAGCCATTTTTCAGCAAGAAGATAAATTTTGGGCAATTTTTGCATTCCGCATTTTGCATTTTGCATTTTTTATCTTATCTTTGCACCCGCTAAATAGTAGCATAACATTTAATTACTTAAAGTTTTATGAACAATTACGAAACCGTTTTCATTGTCACTCCTGTGTTGTCTGAGGCTCAGGTAGCAGAGGTGGCTGACAAATTCCAAGGGGTTATTACCGAGAACGGCGGTCAGATTGTGAATGTTGAGGCTTGGGGTTTGAAGAAACTCGCATACCCAATTCAGAAGAAGACTACCGGTTTCTACTTCTTGGTTGAGTTTACTGGTGAGGGTTCTATCATCAACACCCTTGAAACTCAGTATCGTCGCGATGAGCGCATTATCCGTTTCTTAACTTTCAAGCAGGACAAGTACGCTGTTGAGTATTCAGAGAAGCGTCGTGCAAAGCTTGCTAACCAAAACAAGGAGGAGTAAAATTATGGCACAAGAGATGAACAAAGGTGGCGAATTGCGCTTCCTCAACCCAGTTTCGGTTGACGTTAAGAAGAAGAAGTATTGCCGTTTCAAGAAACTCGGCATTAAGTATGTAGATTACAAGGATGGCGAATTTTTGAAGAAGTTCCTCAACGAGCAGGGTAAGATTCTCCCTCGTCGTTTGACCGGTACTTCGCAGAAGTTCCAGAAGAAGGTGGCACAGGCTGTTAAGCGTGCGCGTCATCTCGCAATTTTGCCATTCGTAACCGATTGTATGAAATAATAAAGAGGAGGAGAGACTATGGAAGTAATTCTTATCAAAGATGTAGAGAACTTGG
>JAFXHB010000106.1 GCA_017536605.1 Alistipes sp. | reverse complement strand
TACACCATCGCCAACCTCCTCAATAAGAGCGTGAAGAACGCCCTCGTCCTCGTCGCGATTAAAGGTGCAGGTGCTATATATCAGCAGACCGCCCTCTCGTAACGACTGCCACGCCTCACGAAGTATCGATATCTGTCGCTCGGCGCACATACGCACCGCCTCTTCGCTCCAATCGGCACGGGCAACCTCCTTCTTGCGGAACATTCCCTCGCCCGAACAGGGGGCATCTACCGCCACAACATCAAACCAACCGCGATATGCCGCAATATGTTCGGGAGCATTGTTCGTCACCAACACATTGCCCAAGCCCCACTTGCGCACATTGTCCGCCAGCACATTGGCGCGGGAGCGAACATACTCATTCGCCACAACCAAACCGTCGCGCCCCACCGCCGAAGCGTAGATGGTGGTCTTACCACCCGGAGCAGCGCACATATCTAACACGCGCTTGCCCTCAATATCCTCGCCTCCGATAATGTGGGCTATAAACTGCGATGCCGCCTCCTGCACATAATACGCTCCCGCGTGGAAGGCTACATCAAGCGTAAAAGAGGGACGCTCTGCAAGCCGTCTGCCCTCTTTGCACCACGCTATCGGCTCGGCATCGTGCCACCTTGCACCACACTTCGCTCCATTGAGTCGCACCGCAACAGCGGGTGGCGTATCAAGCGACTGCAACAGTCGCTCGGCCTCCTCTGCGCCCAACTCTCGGCGCATACGCTCCTCAAAGGCGGCTGGTAGTGCTATCATCGGCTACTTTTTCGACTCGCGAATCTGGTCAAGACGCTCATAGAGAGCCTCCAAGACCTTGGCATTCTCCAAGAAGTCGTTGTTATCCTTGTCTATCACGAAGATCTCTCCACGATAGTTATTCTCAATCCAGTCGTTGTAGCGACGGTTCAGACGCTCCAAATACTCAACCTCAATGTTCTGCTCGTACTCACGACCACGCTTGCGAATCTGCTTGACCAAAGTAGGCACACTCGCCTTCAAGTAGATCAACAAATCGGGTTGCGGAATAAGGTTGGTCGAGATATCAAACAACTTCATATAGGTACCAAAGTCGCGCCCAGACATAGAACCCATCTGGTGCAGGTTGCCCGCAAAGATGTGCGCATCTTCGTAGATTGTGCGGTCTTGGAAGATGTCCGCCGACCTGTCGGAGAGCATATCCATCGTCTGGCGTATTCTACTCGCCAAGAAATAGACCTGAAATTGGAACGCCCAACGATTCATATCCTCGTAGAAGTCGTTGATATAAGGATTGTCAATATCCTCATAGTAGGCCTTTGCGCCGTAGTGCTTGGTCAAAATTTCGGTAAGAGTAGTCTTTCCACTACCGATATTACCTGCAATTGCGATGTACATAGTTCTATTTAAGTTTAGTTTAATTCATTAGTTAAAGTAGTCGCCCACCTTGGCTATCGCCGAAGGCATTGCAAAGACCACAACTCTGTCGTATGCCGATATCTGTGTCGTACCGGAGGCGATAAAGACCTTGTCGCCCCTGACGATTCCGCCAATCGTCGCATCGGCAGGGAAGCCCAACTCCTTGATAGGCGATTTGGTTGCCGGCGAATTTGGCTTAACGATAAACTCCATCACCTCGGCATCGCTACCCGTAAGACACTTGATTGCCAACACGTCGGTATCCATCGTGAAGCGGAAGATGTTTGATGCCGAAACCAACTTCTTGTTGATAATCGTATCCACACCCACACTATCCGCAAGGTTTATATAGTTCAAGTTCTCCACCTCGGCGATAACCTTCTTGGCACCCATACGCTTCGCCAACATCGCCGTAAGGATATTTGTCTCGCTACGTCCCGTAACCGCCACAAAGGCGTCCATATTGGAGAGTCCCTCCTCCATCATCGCCTCGGTATTTCGTCCGTCCTCGTTGATAATCAGCGTCTTTTCAAGTTGCTCGGCAAGACGATATGCCTTGTCGGCGTTGTAGTCTATCAACTTGATATTGACACTCTCCTGCATAGCCTGCGCAATCTGAACACCAATGCGCGAGCCTCCAAGAATCATCATATTCTTAATCTCCACATCGCCATTACCCGACAGCGACAACACCTCCGACAGCGAGTCGTGGCGGGCGATGATATAGAGCATATCGTCGGCCATATAGGAGTCTGTGCCGTGCGGTATTATGGTCTTGCCGTCGCGCGATATTGCAACGGTGCGATATATTGAGTCCTCCTGCACCGTGAAACTCGACAACTCGCGTCCGATAAGTGGAGAGTTCGGAGCCAAGCGAAATACAACGAGCGACAATCTTCCACCCGAGAAATCTACAAACTCGGTTGTTGAGGTGTGTCCCAAGAGCGAGATAACCTCTTCGGCAGCTATTCTCTCCGGATAGAAGAGGTAGTCGATGCCCATATTTATAAACATCTCCTTGTTGTTCGGTTCAAGGTACTCGTTATTGTCAATGCGGGCAATAACCTTCTTGGCACCGAGTTGCTTCGCCATAATTGCCGAGAGGATATTATCATTCTCAACGGGGTGTACCGCAATAAAGAGGTCGCACTTACGCACCGACGCCTTGCGCAACACTGCAAAGGTCGTGGTGTCGCCCTCCACCGTGATTACGTCTGCAAGGCTCGCCACATCGGCAAGTGCCTTTGGCTCGGCATCTACAACGGTGATATCGTGCCCATTTCCACTCAACATTTGCGCCAAGTGGCTACCCATCTCTCCTATTCCGGCAATAACAATTTTCATACTCTTACCTATTGGCGCAGAGATACTCCACGCAATTTAACTTACAAAGTTAATAATTAAAAATGAAAAATTGAGAGTTAAAAATTATTTTTTGCCAAAGAGGGCATTTTTCCGCCAAAAAATAGCTAATTTAGAAAAAATAGACCGAGTCCGCAGACCACGAACTCGGTTATTGCAGATTGGTGCGAAATTCACCAATCAAACTTTTATTTTCCCAAAATCGGAGATGATGAGACTATTTTTGTGCGAGGCTAGGCGACAAAAGCGCAGCATAGTAAGCCTATGTGAGCATTTTGGCGACCGACGACTCGTGCGAAAAGATCTCATCAGAACGATTTTTAGTCGATCAAGTCGAAGCCTGTATAAGGTACGAGTACCTCTGGGACTTTGATACCCTCCGGTGTCTGATTGTTCTCCAAGAGTGCTGCCACGATACGAGGCAATGCCAACGAGGAGCCATTGAGGGTGTGAGCCAACTTGGTCTTCTTATTTGCGTCCTTATAGCGAAGTTTCAAGCGATTTGCTTGGAAAGACTCAAAGTTTGATACCGACGACACCTCCAACCAACGCTTCTGCGCCTCCGAATAGACCTCAAAGTCGTAGGTAAGAGCCGAAGTGAAGGACATATCGCCACCACAAAGGCGCAAGATACGATATGGCAAGCCGAGCGACTTAACCAATCCCTCAACGTGAGCAACCATACCATCGAGAGCCTCGTATGAGTTTTCAGGCAGTGCCAACTGCACGATTTCCACCTTGTCGAATTGGTGCAGACGATTCAAGCCGCGCACGTCCTTACCATACGAACCTGCCTCACGGCGGAAGCAAGGTGTGTAGGCGGTCATCTTAACAGGGAACTCCTTCTCGTCAAGAATTACATCACGGAAGATATTTGTAACAGGCACTTCGGCAGTAGGTACGAGGTAGAAGTTATCCGCCGTAGCGTGATACATCTGACCCTCCTTGTCAGGCAACTGTCCTGTACCGAAGCCCGAAGCCTCATTTACCATTACCGGTGGCTCAACCTCCTGATATCCAGCGGCTGTGTTGTAGTCAAGGAAGTAGTTGATAAGCGCACGCTGCAACTTTGCACCCTTGCCCTTATATACAGGGAAGCCTGCACCGGTCAATTTTACACCGAGGTCAAAGTCAATGATGTCGTACTTCTTCGCCAACTCCCAGTGTGGAAGAGGGTTTTCAGGCAACTCCGAGTAGTTCTCGTCAATCTTCACAACGAGGTTATCCTCGGCAGTCTTACCCTCGGGAACGATGTCGGCAGGGAAGTTAGGGAGCAATACGATCTGCGCCTGCAACTCTGCCGAAGCCTCCTCGTGCTTTGCCGAGAGCTCTGCCGAGCGCGCCTTCAAAGCAGCAACCTGCTGCTTGCGCTCCTCAGCCTCCTCACGACGACCCTG
>JAFXHB010000105.1 GCA_017536605.1 Alistipes sp. | reverse complement strand
TGTCTTGTCTTGTTTAGGCGGTTGTAGCGCGATAAATCCTCATTGCTCAACGAGTTGCGCAGGGCGAGCAGTTGTTGGCTGCACTCCGCCAAACGCTCCAACACAACATCTGCTTCCCGCATATCAAAGAGAGATATATCCATCGCTTCGGAGGTGTCGTATCGTCGCCATCGCTCCATTGTCGAGGAGGCAAATAGAGAGAGTGCCGAAGGGAGAGAGTTGCTCTCGGCGAGGTAGCGCACAAACTTTTTGTAGTGCATACCGCCATATATGTTGTGCGAGGGGGCAACCACAAAGTCGGTGTAATCTTTAATCTGGAAGAGGTACTCGGCACTCGCCATACGGCAGGCATCTAAAACGATAGCGTCAAAGTGGGTGTTGGCAAGTGCGAGGGCTCGCTCCAACTCAAAGATGGAGGCAGGGGTGTAGTTGCGGTTGTCGTCGTAGAGAATAGCACGACTACCCATAGTGAGAGGTTGGTCAAAGATTGAAAACTCCTCGCCGTGGTTCCACAATATCAGGATATACTTTTTCGCCGGCATTCTCCGCTTGGTCTCGGCTATGAAGGTGGTGAAATTTTCGGGGTTGTCAAATGCAAACGAGGCGTCGGCATATCGCTCATTTTCAACGCGACTGCGACTTATAAGCGATAGTCGGCGCGTACCCGAATAGGAGTTTTTGTGTTGTAGCGACTTGGAGTATTTCACCAATGCCGTAACGAACACCTCCTTCTCGTAATCTTGAAGGAAGAGTTGATGAATCTTTTCGGAGAGGTAGGGGTCAAGATTTCCGCCGGCACAACCGTAGAGAATAATGGTATAGTCTGCCTCGCCGCGACGAGCCAAGACCTTGTCGCCGTCGGTGCAGCCGAGCAAAGCGAATAGCACCAGCAGTAGTATGTAGCGAACCTTTGCCACCCCGTTTTTACAAATTACTTACTACAAAAGTAGTAAAAAAAGAGAATTTCCGAAAGGCAACGGCTCAAATATATCTGACTCTTTTAGAAAAATGTTTGGCAAAACGATAAAAAATGAGTACTTTCGCTCTGTAAAAGCAAAAAAAGAGAAATATGGCAGAATTTAATAGGTATCGCTCAATCTACTCACACGATGAGTTGATGGAGAAGTTGCGCAAATTAAAGCACTTTGCGCTCGATATGGACGGCACAATCTATCTCGGCACTACCCTATTCCCATTTACGAAGGCATTTTTGGGAGGCGTTAAGGAGATGGGGTTGCGCTACTCTTTCCTGACAAATAACCCATCGGCAAGCCTTGACGACTACCTTGCCAAGTTGGCGAAACTCGGCGTAGAGGCTGTACGCGATGAGATGTACACCACCTCTATCGCTACGATTGACTATATCAAAACCCACTACCCTACCGCCAAGCGACTGTTCTTGCTCGGAACTCCGTCTATGGTGTCGGAGTTTGAGAAGGCGGGCTTTATATCAACTGCCGAGTCGGCAGACGATGTGCCAGATGTGGTGGTTGTGGCGTTTGACAAGACCTTGCAGTATGACCGCCTCTGCCGTGCGGCGTGGTGGATTTCGCAGGGCGTGCCTTATATTGCTACAAACCCTGACCGCGTCTGCCCTACCGACCAGAAGGTTGTCTTGGTGGACTGTGGCTCAATCTGCGAGTGTTTGGCTCACGCTACGGGCCGTCGCCCCGACATCACGCTCGGTAAGCCAGACCCAAATATGCTGTCGGGCATACTTATCCGCTTCGGTTACGAGGCTGATGAGGTAGCGATGGTGGGCGACAGAATCTACACCGATATTGAGATGGCTCACAATGCAGGTGCTTTCGGCGTGCTTGTGTTGTCGGGCGAGACAACCCTCGAAGTGTGCGATGCAGCACCAAAGCAACCGCACCTCGTTTGCGACAGCATTGAGGTCTTGGGCGAACTCGTAAAAGAGGCTCACGGATTGAAATAGAGAAACAAATTAAAACTTAACTATAAAAATAGCTAATGGCCACCGCCGTGATTAAGCTGAGAGCAGAGGTTGCTTGCAAACTATGCCGAAGCGTAGCGGTGAAGACCAAAGGTCAATGGCTAATAGCTAATAGCCAACTAAAACTATGGACGCTCAAACTAAAAAGAGATTTACAATTTGGCAGTGGCGCACAATCTTCGTTACGATGATTGGCTACGCGCTCTTCTACTTCGTGCGCAAGAACTTCTCGTTTGCGATGCCCGGCTTGGCTGCCGAGTATGGTATATCGAACACCTCGTTTGGTCTGTTGATGACCATCGTCGGACTTGTATATGGCTTCTCGCGCTACTTTAACGGCATCTTGGCAGATAGAATGAATGCACGATACCATATGTCATTCGGTCTCTTCTGCTGTGCAGCAATATCTATTGCTTTTGGATTTATCCCGAAAATTCTCGGCGTAGAGATTGGCACTGCCCCACAGATTTTGATTATTGTTTTCGGAATACTGTTGGTCTTGATTAACATCTTCCAAGGTAGCGGTTTTCCTCCTTGCGCACGCCTGTTGGCGCACTGGATTCCTCCGCAGGAGTTGGCGACCAAGCAGTCTATCTGGAACACCTCGCACTCTATCGGAGCCTTTGTTTTGGCCCTCTTCTGCGGCTTTATTATGAGCAATATGGGTAGAGATGTCAGCAACGACCCGCAGACGGTTGAGAACATCACCTACAACTACGTTACTACCCTATTCAAGGACGACGTTAAGAAGTCCGACGGTGCAATCGGCAAGGTTATAATCAACAAAGACAAGGTTGTAAAGATTGAGAACGGCTACGAAGTACCTGTTCGTTATACCCTTAAAGCCAACCCGACAGATACGCTTGAAACAACCTATACCTTCCACTACGACAACTTCGTAGCGGTTAAGGAGGTTATGGATAAGGCTCACGAGGAGAACAAGGAGGTATCAACAAAGGAGATTGCCTCACTTTGCAACCTCTCCCCTGCACAGGCGAAGGCGACGCAGGTGATTGTTGCCCGTACCGAACACTCTGGCGCGTGGAAATACTCCTTCTGGCTTCCGGGCATTATCGCCCTTATCGGAGCGTTGGGGCTCTTCATCTTGTTGCGTGATACGCCGAAGTCGGTGGGCTTGCCGGAGTTGGAGTCGGCGAAGACCTCCATTGACGACGAGGAGCAGGTTGATGCCGCCTCGCGCAAGGCTTTCGTCAAGAAGATGGTCTATAAGAACCCAATCATCTGGGGCTTGGCGTTTGCGAACTTCTTTGTCTATGTGGTACGCTTCTCGGTGCTTGATTGGGGACCGAAGTTCCTTACGGAGGCTTGCAATATGTCCTACGAGAAGGCTGGTATTACGGTTGCCGCATTCGAGATTATGGCGATTGTGGGAACACTCTTTGCGGGCTGGGCTACGGATAAGTTCTTCGGAGGTCGCGCACACCGCACCTGTCTGTGGTGTATGGTTGGTGCCGGTGCTGCTATGAGCGTGTTCTACGCCTTCTATCTCAATCCGGGAGTGGCGCCA
The DNA here is from genome assembly GCA_017536605.1 of Alistipes sp. Taxonomy (GTDB): domain Bacteria; phylum Bacteroidota; class Bacteroidia; order Bacteroidales; family Rikenellaceae; genus Alistipes. The sequence goes on along the minus strand of JAFXHB010000105.1, from coordinate 23,152 downwards.
GATTGGGCTTTAATTGCAGTCTTGGCTATGGCGGGCTTCTTCGTTTATGGTCCGCAGGCGTTGATTGGTATCGCCGCCGCAAACCACGCCACAAAGAAGGCTGCCGCTACGGCAAACGGCTTGGTGGGCATCTTCGGATACCTCTCAACTGCGGTATCGGGACTCGGTATCGGCTGGTTGGCAGACCACTTGGGCTGGAACTATGTATTTATTGGCGTTATCGCAATGGCGGTAATCGGTATGGTTGTATTCCTCTTGATGTGGAGGGCGCGTCGCGACGGCTATGATAAGGCTTAAAACATATCTTCTTTTGGCTCTTGTAGCCACCCTTGCACTCTCGTCGTGCGAGAAGCCGAGCGACGAGTGGCGCGAGCAGTCTTTGCGCGTGATGTCGTATAATGTACACAACTGTAAGGGCACAGATGGTGTTCGCGACTATGCCCGCGTGGCAGGCGTTATATCCAAGTACGACCCCGACCTTGTGGCTATACAGGAGGTTGATAGTATGACGAGCCGCCAGAAGCGCGACGTTACGGCACAACTCGCTGCGAGAACGGGCTACTATGGCTACTTTGCACCGGCAATTCCGCATACGGGAGGAAAGTATGGCGTTGCCATCTTATCCAAGAAACCGGTGTTGTCAATTCGCCAATACGAACTCCCTTGTTCGAGCGAGATTCGCACCTTGGCGGTGGCGGAGTATAAGGACTACTACTTTATCTGCACCCACTTCTCGCTCCACGAGGAGTATCGCTTGAAGGCGGTGGAGATTGCGCGAGAGGTTGTTGCGGGGCTTGATAAGCCCGTGCTGTTGGCGGGAGATTTGAACGCCTACCCCGACTCAAAGCCGTTGAAGAAGTTTGAGGAGTTTATGGTGGTGTTGAACGACACGAGCAAACCTACGTTCAGCGCAACAAACCCAAGCAAGTGTATCGACTATGTGCTTGGTGCAGGTGCGCACTTTGTGGTGAAGAAGAGTTTTTCGGGCATCGGCTGTCAGGCTTCGGACCACCTGCCGATATATGTTGATGTAGAGATTAAAAAACAATAAACCTAAAACAAGATGAAAAAACTTTTAATCATTTTGGCATTTGTTGCCTTCGGCGCAACAACTGTGTCGGCGCAGAAGATGCGCTTGATGTCATACAACATTCATAACTGCGGAGGCGTAGATGGCGTACACTCGGTAGATCGTATTGCCGACGTTGTAACAAAGTTTGCACCCGACGTTGTGGCAATTCAGGAGGTGGATAGTATGACTCGCCGCAACAAGAAATACCTGATGGGTGTTCTTGGCGAGAAGACGGGCTATAACGCCTACTTTATGCGTACAATTCCTCATACGGGAGGTGGTTATGGTATCGGAATGCTCTCCAAGGAGAAGGCGTTGTCGGTACAGCGTATTCCGTTGCCTTGTCGCTCGGAGCCTCGCGGCTTCCTGTTGGTGGAGTTTGAGAAGTATTACTTCGCTTGTACCCACTTCTCGTTGCACAAGGAGAATCAGATGGAGTCGGTGGCAATCATTCGCGACATCTTGGCAAAACTCGATAAGCCTGTATTTATCGCGGGCGACCTCAACGCCAAGCCACAGTCGCCGACGATGCTCGCCTTCAAGGAGTTTGTAACGGTCTTGAACGACGAAAACCGCTACACCTTCAATGCTCGTGAGCCACAAATCTGCATTGACTACGTGTTGGGCTACAACGCAAACGTAACCGTCTTGAAGAGTTTTGTGGATTACGACAACTACGCCTCTGACCACTTGCCAATCTATGTAGATGTGCAGATGGGAAAGGCAAAGAAGGCGAAGAAGAGCAAAAAGTAAGACAAATTTGAAACGAGTTCTATGTTGAAGCGAGTTCTATCTATTCTGTTGTGTTGTGTGTTGGGCACAACCACTCTGTCGGCACAAAAGGCGCGACTGATGACCTACAACATCAAACACGCATCGGGCGTAGATGGCATCAAGTCGCTCGACCGTATTGCCGCTGTTGTAGAGCGATTTCAGCCGGATGTTGTGGCGTTGCAGGAGGTTGATAGTATGACTCGCCGTTGTCCACAAGACCAGATCAGAGACCTTGCCGAGAAGACGGGCTACCACGGCTACTTTATGAGATGTGTGGACTATTTTGGAGGGGGTTACGGCAATGGTGTCTTGTCGAAGGAGAGGGCTATTTCCGTACAGCGCATTCCTCTGCCGTGCAGAAAAGAGCCTCGCGGAATGTTGCTCGTAGAGTTCAAGAACTACTACTTTGCGAGCGTTCATCTTTCGCTCGTTGCGGAGGATAGAGTAACCTCGGTAGCGATTATTCGCGACCTTGTGTTAAAACTGAACAAGCCCGTTTTTGTGGCGGGAGACCTCAATGTGAAACCCACAGAGAGGGCGATGCTCGATATGAAGGCATTTTTCCGCTTTTTGAGCGACCCTACTCGTTTTACATTCCCGTCGAACGATCCGACCGTTTGTGGCGACCACGTGATGAGTTATGGTGCCGAAACAACGGTTTTGAAACAGTTTATAGATTATGACAACCTTGCTTCGGACCACCTTCCTCTCTATGTAGATGTGAAGTACAAGCCGATTAAGAGGGGTAAAAAGTAGAGTAGTATGGCCGATAACTACCTCGGACGAAAGATGGAGGAGTATTTTGCCGAGAAGGGGAGACCTCAAAAGCGTTATAAGGTGTCGCTCACCTCTCTGCTGGCGAAGAACCGAAGCCATCGTGCCTACGACGCATCTTTCAAGGTGCGCGAGGAGCAGTTGTTGCAGATTATCGGGGTAAATCGCCTCGTTGCATCGGCTCGCAACCAGCAGGTGTTACGCTTTCGTCCCGTATTGGGAGAAGAGGCGGCACAACTCGTACCGAAGGTGCGGCTGGGCGGTGCTTTGCCCGAAATGCACTTTCCGCCTGTGGGCGAAGAGCCTAATGCCTTTATTGTGATCTGCTCCGAGAAGGAGGGTAGATATGTCGATATAGATACAGGCATCTCGGCGCAGTCGATGTTGTTGAGGGCGGTGGAACTTGGGCTGAACGGCATCTGTATAGCCGCATTTGATAGGGTAGAGGTGCGAAACCTCTTACACCTTCCGTGTGAGCCACTGCTCATCTTGGCGATAGGTCGTGGTGCGGAGCAAGTGGAGATTGCCGAGATTGGTGCCGAGGAGTCGCACGACTACTATCGCCGTGGCGAGAAGCACATCGTGCCGAAGGTTAGGGTAGAGGATTTGATTATTAAATAGAGAGAACTATGAAGATTGCTGTTCCAACACGAGAGGGTAGGGTAGATGACCACTTCGGACACTGCCACCACTACACCCTCTTTGAGATAGAGGAGGGTAGAGTTGTCGCCACCTCGGAGATGCCCTCACCCGAAGGGTGTGGTTGTAAGTCGGGTATAGCCCCACAACTTGCCGCTGCGGGGGTTGAGGTTATGCTCGCAGGCAATATGGGCGATGGCGCGAGGGCGGTGCTTGCCAAGAGTGGCATCAAGGCTGTGCGTGGCTGTTCGGGCGCAATAGAGGAGGTTGTGGCGCGATACCTCGCGGGCGAGATTACCGACTCGGGCGAACATTGCGACCACCACGACTGCCCCTCCGAAAAACCGGACTATAAGGGAATGAAATTGGCTTAACCATTAAAAGGATAGAGATATGAAGAAGATGACAGTTAATATCGTTATTGACGTTTTGATGTTGGTAGCGACCTCGTTGTTGAGTTTTAGCGGATTTTTGTTGGAGGGCATACTGCCCCACTGCCACGGCAAGGGCGGAGTTCTAAAAGCGTTCTTGGGTATGGGTCGCCACACGTGGGCAGATATACACCTCTATTCGGGCATCGCGCTCGTTGTCTTGCTGGTGTTGCACGTCGTGCTGCACTGGTCGGTTATTGACGGCTTTTTCCGCAAGACAATTAAGAACTCGACATTGCGCTATCTCCTTTATCTCTTCTTGCTCATAGTTCTTGTTTTGGGCGTGATTCCTTGGCTTTTTGCCCTCTAATCGAAGAACGACACCAAACAGGAGAGAGACGCGCTAAAAACGCCTAAAAACAGATAGAAAAGAGCCTCGCTTTTGCGGGGCTCTTTGTCACTTCCGATATCAAAAAATCTGGTGTGTTGAACACCCGCCTATGCAAAACTTTTGCAGAGCGAAATCCCTATCTCCAAAAACCGCGCTTCTTGTAGAGGTCGGCGATGGAGTGGGCATATTTTTTAACCTCCTCGCGCAACTCCTTCGGCTCTAAAACCTCTACCCAATCACCCTTGGAGAGAATCTTGCCCGTAAGTTCGGGCGTGAGGTTGAGGAGGTACTCAAAGTCGCTGTACTCCTCGCCATTTGTGGCAATCTCCCTTTGCGATGGGTGGAGAGGTAGCGAGCGCATATACTCGGTCGAGACACCGAATGTTCGTAGTACCACGCGTTGCGGTTTGAGACTATCATTGACAAAGATACCCACCGTGTGCGAGTAGTAGTCGCGTGCATCAAAATCTTCGGGTAGCGAGAACTCCTCGTCGGTAATCTCCATTCTCTGGATACGGTCAAGTGCGATATTGCGTATCGTTCCACTCTCCTTGAAGCGACCTACCACATACCAACGCTGGTTATAGACTCGCATCGCGTATGGTTGTAGGTAGAGTTCAAACTTCTCACCCTTAAATGGCTTGTAATCTACCAACAGAACCCTATTCTGTTGCATCGCATCTATAACCACTTGCGCATACTCCGCACCGCCGGCAATCTCCTCAAAGAGGATGCGCTCCTTCATATTGCGCCCCGCCTCGATGGTGTTTGCGATGGCAAACGAGTTGAAGAGCCACTGCCGTGCAGCGTCGTTTTTCAACTCTTCGGGCGAAGCGATAGAGTATTTGTAGGTGTTTTGGTCGCAGACAATCTCCACGCCGAAGAGTTCGGCAATCGCCTCGCGGTGCTGGTGGAAGGTGCGCAACGCCAACGGCTTGCCATCGGTCAAACTGCTCCTATCCCACAGGTCGCAAATCTCCTTAAAGGTTAAACTTTTGCGCTGCATCAAGGTGTTGAGCAGCCACACATACCTCTTAACTGTATTACTTGCCATATATATTTGAGTTTTTAATTTAATAAATCACCCTAACGCCTCTAATAACCTCTAATAACCTCTAACGCCCCTAATCTCGTTGCGCTGATGCGCCCACTCTCAAATCTTTTTGCAAATATAATAAAACCTCTGCAATAATTTTGCATACCAATAAAAATTTTCAGAAAAATCAAATTTTATAATATAAATGCAGTTTTTAATTAAAAATAGACTATTTTTGTAGTGGCTTCGCAGAAATTATGCGTTAGCCGTTACATAGACATTTTATAGTTGTTTGTGCGGTACTCAAACTTCGCAAATTTGAAATAACCCAGCAGAACAGCGACAGGATGTCCACAATGGTGTATTTACGCCTCTGCGCATTTGGCGCAGTGTGTGTAGATGTTCACTCGGCGTGGGTTGCCTGTTTGCTTGTTTGGGTTATGGCAGCGAAGGCCTGAGTACAAAATGAGCAACAGTAGCCTGCGCTTTTTTATGAGTTCTATTGGAAATACCGAATTGTTGGAACGCCATCTTGTTGCCTTTTTTGCCTCTCGCTCGGTTACTCCCGAAGCCGAAAACAGATGTCTTGCTTGGGCGGAGGCGATGTGCGGAACGGACTCGGTAATCATTAGTGGCTTCCACTCTCCGCTTGAAAAAAGGGTTCTTAAACTTCTGCTTGAACGCAAGCACCCCGTCGCGCTCTTTCTTGGTCGCGCGATGTATAAGCGTATCCCTGCGGAGTACCAAGAGGCAATAGACGAGGGGCGAATGTTGATAGATACGGTGCGTGATGTTAGCCGTCATAGTTGTAGCACCTCCCAAACGCGCAATTGGTATGTGGCGGGCATTGCCGACGAGATATATATGTCGCCCTTTGATAGGGGCAGTATGCTCTCGGCGATGTATTACAGCGAAACCCATTACGGCACCACACCCACCACAATTTTATAGAGAGTGAAAAGCGGGGCTAAAAACCTCGCTTTTTTCGTGTAAAATAGCCAATGGCTAATGGCTAATGGCTAAAAGCCATAAAGTTTTCCGCTTTCCGCTTTAATCCTGCTTGCGCAGGCTTTTCCTCCTTCGCACCTCGGCAAAGTGTGCAAATCACACCCTGCCCTCGGTTTGTCGTCGGTTCCGTTTTCCACTCCAAGCGTAAATCGAAAAACAAAAGTTTTCCGCTTTCCGCTTTCCGTTTTCCGTTTATTTGTCTAACTTTGCAAGTTAGAACAAACAAAAATCAGTTTTATGTCAAAGGATTTTAAGAGATATCTTATCACTTCGGCACTGCCGTATGCCAATGGTCCGGTACATATCGGACACCTTGCAGGCGTATATATTCCGTCGGATATCTACACTCGCTACCTCCGTTTGCGTGGTCGCGATGTGATTTCGGTCTGCGGAAGCGATGAACACGGTGTGCCTATCACAATCAAGGCAAAGAAGGAGGGTATAACCCCACAGCAGGTGGTGGACCGCTACCACGCCATAATCAAAGAGTCGTTTGAGAAACTCGGCATCTCGTTTGACATCTACTCGCGCACCTCGTCGCCCGTACACGCAGAGACCGCCTCGGCGTTCTTCCGCAAGTTGTACGACGACGGCAAGTTCGTAGAGCAGACCACCGAGCAGTTCTACGATGAGGAGGCTAAATCGTTCCTCGCAGACCGCTATATCGTAGGCACTTGCCCTAAATGTGGGGCAGAGGGTGCATACGGCGACCAGTGCGAGGTGTGTGGCTCAACCCTCTCGCCCGACGAGTTGGTAAATCCGCGCTCGACACTCTCTGGCGCAACCCCCGTAAAGCGCGAAACAAAGCACTGGTACCTCCCACTCGACCAATACGAGCAGATGCTCCGCGAGTGGATTTTGGAGGGACACAAGGAGTGGCGCAGCAACGTCTATGGACAGTGCAAGAGTTGGCTTGACGGAGGCTTGTTGCCACGCGCCGTAAGCCGCGACCTTGATTGGGGTATCCCTGTTCCGGTTGAGGGTGCCGAGGGAAAGGTGTTGTACGTTTGGTTTGACGCGCCAATTGGCTATATCTCTGCTACAAAGGAACTTACGCCCGATTGGGAGAAGTATTGGAAGAGTGAGGACACCAAGTTGGTACACTTTATCGGCAAGGATAATATCGTGTTCCACTGCATCGTCTTCCCTTCGATGTTGAAGGCGCACGGCGAGTACATCTTGCCTGAAAATGTGCCAAGCAACGAGTTCCTAAACCTTGAAGGTCGCAAGATCTCCACCTCGAAGAATTGGGCGGTATGGCTTCACGAGTACCTTGTAGATTTTCCGGGTAAGGAGGATGTTTTGCGCTATGTATTGTGCGCCACAGCCCCCGAAACCAAGGATAACGACTTTATCTGGAAGGACTTTCAGGCACGCAACAACAACGAGTTGGTAGCCGTACTCGGAAACTTCGTAAATCGCGCCTTGGTGCTTACCAAGAAGTATTACGACGGCGAGGTGCCTGCGTGTGGTGAATTGACCGATTATGACCGCGAGACTATCGCCGAGTTATCCACAATCAAGGCTTCGTTGGAGTCTAACATTGAGAACTATCGCTTCCGCGAGGCGTTGAAAGATGCGATGAACTTCGCCCGTATCGGCAATAAGTACCTTGCCGACTGTGAGCCTTGGAAGGTTATCAAGAGCGATGCCGAGCGCGTGAAGACAATTTTGAATATCGCGTTGCAGATTACCGCAAATATCGCCATTGCAATTGAGCCATTTATGCCATTCTCTGCCTCTAAAATCTTGAAAATGCTTGATTGTGAGGCGTTTGGCTGGGAGTCGTTGGGTGCTATGGACCTTCTTGCTGCCGGGCATAAGATTGGCGAGCCGTCGCTCTTGTTTGAGAAGATTGAGGACGCCGAGATTCAGAAGCAACTTGACCGCCTTGATGCTATTGAGAAGCAGAACAAGGCAGCCGAGGTTAAGGCAGAGCCACAGAAGGCGGAGTGTTCGTTTGACGATTTTCAGAAGATAGATATTCGCGTTTCGACCATCTTGGAGGCAGAGAAGTTGCCGAAGACCAAGAAGCTCTTGAAATTGACCGTTGATACGGGTATCGACAAGCGCACGATAGTTTCGGGCATTGCCGAGCATTTCTCTCCGGAGGAGTTGATTGGCAAGCAGGTCTTGGTGCTTGTAAACCTCGCTCCGCGCGACTTTAAGGGCATCACCTCGCAGGGTATGATTCTTATGGCGGAGGACGCGACTGGCGAGTTGCGTTTGTTGCAACCCGACAAGAAGACCAATAACGGTGCTGTGGTAGGTTAATTTTCCCGATGTTCCTCGTAGAACAATAGGTGTATAATTTGCTGAAATAGAGAGATGAAGAATTGGGACGAATTGAGTTTCGATTTTAATTCTACCGGTGGTGAGAATCTCCGCCGATACTATAAGCGAGGCGAGTGGACCGCCCCCGAATATACAACGAGCGAGTATGTTCCTGTCCATATATGTTCTGCAAGTTTGAACTATGGCTTGCAGGCGTTTGAGGGCATCAAGGCTTTCCGCGGGGTTGATGGCAAGGTGCGACTATTCCGCCCCTACGCCCACGCAGCACGTATGGCTTCCGGCGCGCGCAAATTGTGCTTGCCTATGCCATCTGCCGAGGAGTTTGTGGCGGCGTGTGTAGATGTTGTACGCCGAAATATAGAGTTCCTACCCCCTTATGAGTCGCGTGCTGCGCTATATGTGCGCCCCGTTTTGTTTGGCACGAAGCCACGACTGACTGTTCGCCCCTCCGATGAGGCGTGCTTCTGCGTATTCGCGACACCCGTAGGACCCTACTTCAAAGATGGTATTCGCCCGATAGATGCAATTGTTAATCGCAACCAAGACCGTTCTGCGCCACTCGGCACGGGCGACGTGAAGGTGGGTGGCAACTATGCATCGAGTATGCTCTCCTACGAAGAGGCGCATAATCTTGGTTATCAGGCTGTTCTATATACTGAATCGGTTGAACATCGCTATATTGAGGAGTGTGGTGCCGCGAACTTTATTGCCATTAAGGGTGATAGGTATATAACCCCGAAGTCCCCCTCAATTCTGCCCTCAATCACCAACGATTCGTTGATGCAGTTGGCAAAAGATAAAGGTTTAGAGGTAGAGCAGCGACCTGTTGATGTTGCCGAGTTGCCCACTTTTGAGGAGTGTGGCGCGTGTGGCACGGGTGCGATAATTACGCCGCTTGGAAATGTCTTTGACCCCGAATCGGGCGAGAAGATTCACTATGGCGACGAGGTTGGACCGGTGTTGTTGGACCTCTACAAGTCGTTGCAAGATATTCAGTACGGCAGAGTGCCCGATATACACGACTGGTGCGTCGTTGTCGAATAAATAGGTGATTTCTGCGTTACGCTCGTTCTCGAAATCCTCACATACGCCCAAGTATGCTGCGGTTTCTTGAACTTCGCAAGCCTTGAACTCCCACTATTTATTCACCAACCAAGTTGTTGGCATATAGAGTATTAGAAAAGGATTGTTCCTCGTGGAACAATCCTATTTGCTAATGGCTAATGGCTAATGGCCAATAGCCTGTTGCCTGTGTTCCTCGTGGAACAATCCTTTTTGCTAATGGCTAATGGCCTGTTGTCTATGTTCCTCGTGGAACAATCCTATTTGTTTATACTCTAACGCCCCTAATGCCTCTACCTACCAAACTTAACCAGCAGTACATTTACATCGGCTGGCGAAACTCCCGGAATACGTGAGGCTTGACCGATAGTGGTAGGGCGAATACGGTTTAGTTTTTGGCGCGCTTCAATGGTGAGCGACTGCATTGTATTGTAGTCAAAACTCTCCGGAATGTTGATATTTTCAAGTCGGTGCAACTTCTCGGCGACCTCTCTTTCGCGCTCAATATAGCCGCTATACTTAATTTCAATCTCCGCCAATGCCAACTCTTCGTCGGAGATACCGTTCTCCTCTACAAACTTTCGCAACTTTGGCAGTGCGCCAACAAGTCCCGAAAGCGAGATTTCGTTACGGAGAGCGAAGTCAAAAATCTTTTTGCCCTGCGAAATTTCGGGCAAACCGAGCGAAATTAAGTAATTTTGAATTTCGCATATTTTTGCGCTGTGCTGACGAGTGTACGAAATAACAGAATCTACGCGCAAAACTTTTTTCTCAAATTTTTTGTATCTCTCCTCGGAGATAAGTCCCAATTTATAACCAAGAGGGGTGAGTCGGCGGTCAGCATTGTCCTGTCGGAGCAATATGCGATACTCGGCACGCGAGGTGAACATTCGGTACGGCTCATCAACACCCTTAACGACAAGGTCGTCAATCAGCACTCCGATATACGCCTCGTCGCGCTGTAAAACGATTGGCTCTTGCCCCTCAATGCGAAGTGAGGCGTTGATACCCGCCAAAAGACCTTGTGCCGCAGCCTCCTCATAGCCCGTAGTACCATTAACCTGACCTGCAAAGTACAGATTATCAACGAGTTTGCTCTCCAACGAGTGCTTTAACTGTGTAGGAGGGAAGTAGTCGTACTCGATAGCGTAGCCAGTGCGGTAGGCGTGAACCTTCTCCAAGCCCCTAATCTGGTGAAGGGCAGATAGTTGCACCTCGTATGGCAGTGAAGACGAGAAGCCGTTGAGATAGTATTCGTTTGTGTTGCGCCCTTCGGGTTCGAGGAATAGCTGGTGCTGCTCCTTATCGGCAAAGGTGCGCAACTTATCCTCGATGCTTGGACAGTAGCGAGGACCTATACCCTTGATTGTGCCGTTGAAGAGTGGCGAATCTCCGAAGCCCGTGCGGAGCGTGTCGTGTACCTCCCCAGAGGTATATACCAAATAGCAAGGCATCTGATTTTCAACCACTTGTGTTTCATCGGAGAACGAAAACTTGGAGGGTTGTTCATCGCCCTCCTGTCGCTCCAAGCGCGAGAAGTCTATGGTGCGTGCATCAAGGCGTGCCGGAGTACCGGTCTTCATTCTTCCCGCCTCAATGCCTACGCTTTTCAGCGACTCGGTTACGCCACGTGATGCAGCATCACCGGCGCGTCCGCCCTCGGCATTATTGCGTCCGCAGTGCATCAGTCCCGAGAGGAATGTTCCCGCCGTCAGCACCAATGCCCCACACGAAAACTCTACGCCCATCTGCGTTTTAACGCCCTTTATGCGGGGTTTCTCCCCTTCGGCATCAAAGAGTATCTCCGTAACGGAGTCTTGCCAAATAAAGAGATTTTCGCGGTTCTCCAACCTGCGTCGCCACTCGGCAGAGAATGCCGCCTTGTCGCACTGTGCGCGTGGGCTCCACATCGCTGCCCCCTTGGAGCGGTTAAGCATACGGAACTGTATGGTTGTAAGGTCGGTTACGATGCCTGTCTCGCCTCCGAGAGCATCTATCTCTCGGACAATCTGCCCTTTGGCAACGCCGCCGATTGCGGGGTTGCACGACATAGAGGCAAACTTGGTCATATCCATCGTTACGAGCAGGGTGCGACAGCCTCGTCGTGCTGCCGCCGAAGCAGCCTCACAGCCGGCGTGTCCTGCCCCGACAACAATAATATCGTAGTGTTGAATCATATACTATTTTACAAGTGCCTTGTTATTTACACCGTCAATATAGATTTCAAGGGCACGCTCAAAGCGTACGTGGCGGATAAATTGACTCTCGTAGAGAGGCTCCATTCTATCCAACACCTCAAAGTCGAAAACTCCATCTCCGGCATAAGGATTTACGGTTATGTAGCCTACACCAAACGAGGTTAGGTTCTGGAAGAAGTGTGTGCCTTGGCTCGGCTCAATGCGGAAGTTGTCCAAGCCACACTCCACGATAACCTTCGCCTCCGAGATGTCGCTCCATTTGACCGGAACGCCGAGCCAAGGGTTGCTTGACCCCCAACGTCCGAAGCCCGCAAGGACATATCCTCGTCCCTCCTCGCGCATACGTGCATTGAGGCGTGTAACCTCTTCGGCAATTTTCTCGGTGGAGGCGGGGTTGAAGTTCTCTTGGCGCAGATAGACCACGTCGCAGACCTCCGAAACAGCACCCGTGCCGAGTGCGCTCTCCGAGTAGATAATGGCGGAGGAGGTGTCAATCTTGCTCCAATCGAGCGATGCCCCTGCCGCACCTTCGGCGATAGGGCGTATCTGCAAGACGTTGAAGATGTTGAGTCGCTCGCCACGATCAAGATTGGCGGCAAACTCAATCTCCACGCAGCACTTCATCTCGCGCTCCGCAATTTCAAGCAGTTCCACCAATATCTCGGCAAGAGGGAAGGTGTTGTACTTTAAGATATGAGCAAAGGTGATACATTTAATGCCCTCGGCGAGAGCCGAATCCACAAGGCGCATATTCTGCATATCCCAAGTGGAGGCGACGTGCTTGATGTTGCGGAACTCGCCGCAGTCGGCGATATGTATCTTTTCAAGGTTTACCGCATCGTCAAGCGAGGTCTTGAACTTGTCGGGTTGCAGATTGAGGGCATACATCACCTGTTGTGTGTCGCGCATAGCAAGCGACGGCACAGAGGTCTGTAAGATGTTTTGCGGATACTTTGGCGAGAAGCGCAACACCTGCTCTCCATCAACCACCGCCTTACCCAAACCGAAGGCGACCTTTGCGATGCCATCTTCGGCACGCTCGTAGCCTATTGGGTAGTAGTTTAGCGAGCGGGCGACACCCGAAAGCGTCGGGAAGTAGTAGCCCCGATCCTCCGAGCCGCAAATCTCCTCAATGACGATAGCCATCTTCTCCTCCGAGATAACATTTGCCGTAGCCGTGATGTAGGCACGCGACGAGGCGAAATATACCGAGGCATAGACACTCTTAATAGCCTTGGAGAGGAGTCGCAACTCCTGATCTTCGTTCTCGGTGCGCGGAATCATATAGGTAGAGTAGATACCCGCAAATGGCTGATAGTAAGAGTCCTCCAACTTTGAAGAGGAGCGTATCGCTAACGGCTTGCGCACGTTGCGTATAAATACACGCAACGCCTCGGTGAGTTCTTGTGGCAGTACCGAAGCGACAAACTCGGAGAGTATCTCCGCGTCCGATACATCGGAGTTTATAACGTATTGAAGACCATTCTCGATGATAAACCTATCAAAGTATTCGGTGGTGATGACAAATGTTCGTGGCACCAATACGCGCACCCCCTCCCACTTGTTGTAGAGGTTGTACTTCTGCAAGATATGGTTCATAAACGCCAAGCCACGCGCCTTGCCTCCGAGCGAGCCATTGCCCAACTTGGAGAACCATATTGCATCATTGAATGTTGTTGGCGAGAAGCGAGCCACCACGCCCAAGCCTTGCTTTATGCGGTAGTCGCGAATAGCGTCGGTGAGATAGCGCCGCAGAGCCTCCAACCCACTAAAACCCTCTATTGAGAGGTCGCGGAAGTCGTTTCCAAGCGAGAAGATACCTCGCGCGAAGAGCCACTTCGAGAGATAGGAGGTTGAGGCAACACGCTCCAAGACGGCATCTGGTACGGTGTGGAGCAGTCGTTCCAATCCGTAGAGGTCCTTGGCTCGGGCAATCTCCTTATTGCTCCTCTCATCAAGGAGTACGAAGTCGCCGAAGGCGCACGCGCGAGCGATATATTCACTCAATTCGTGCAGGAGCGTCTTTGAGTTTTTGACTATGAAGCCTACGCCCAACTCCTTCGCCACCGAGCGCATAGACTCCTGCGAGGACTGCATCAGGAACGGCATATCGGGGTTATCCTTACGGATAAGGTTGCAGAGGTCTATACCGGCATCAAGTTTCTCGTCGTTGGGGTTGTCGTTCTTATGAATTACGAAGCCAATATCCGAGATTACTCCCAGCAGATTCTGCTTGTATCGCTCGTATAGCGCAACGGCATCGTCGTAGTTTGTCGCCATCAAAATCTTCGGGCGGGCGCGTTTGCGGAGTATCTGTTGCTGCTCGTTCAGCGCATCGCGTATAGACTCTCCGTTCTGTTGTAGCACCAACTTGTAGAGGGCCGGCAGATAGGTAGAGTAGTAACGTATGGAGTCCTCCACCAAAAGTATAGCCTGCACCCCGACCTCCAAGATATCGTGGTCGGCATTCAGGCGGTCCTCCAACAACTTTACGATGGCGATGATAAGGTCTGTGGAGTTGTACCAGCAGAAGACGTAGTCTATCGCCGAGGTGCGACGTTCGCTTATGCGACGGTGTATCTCCTTGGTGGTGTTGGAGAGCAGCACTATCGGTGTGGCGGGTTGTATCGCCTTCATCTCCTCGGCAAAGCGGAAGACATCTGCCGTGCCGACGTTGTACATCGTCATCACAAGGTCAAACTCTTCGCCCCTCTCGGCCATTGCGAGGGCTTCGTCGGGAGTCTCCACGCGTGTTATTGCGGGAGGGTTGCTCAAATTGAGTTCCATATACTCCTGCTGTATGCGTGCCTCGATGCGTCCGTCCTCTTCAAGGGCGTAGCTGTCGTAACTGTTGCACACCAAGAGTATATGCTTGATTCGGCGACTCATCAGCGATGAGTAGTCCAAGCCTTGTTCGTTGTGCTTTATATCCATACTCTCCTTATAAATGGTCGGCAACCCGTTGTGGGAGCCGCATATAGATGCAAAGTTAGTTTTTTCTTGGGAAAAGAGGTCGGTTTTTAACCAAAAAAATGTACCTTTACCTAAAATTTGGAGCGTATGACGAAGGTTATAGATGTTTCGGCGCGGGCGAGTCGTGCCAAAGAGTTGTTCTTGGAGGGTTACAACTGCTCACAGGCGGTTGCTTTGGCGTATGCCGATATTGCCGATGTCGATGCGGCTTTGTTGGCAAAGATTGCTGCCCCGTTTGGTGGCGGTATGGGGCGACTGCGCGAGGTTTGTGGCGCGGTAAGCGGAATGACATTGCTGGCAGGCTTTATCTCCCCAAATCCGAAGAGTGATGATGTTGCGGCAAAGCGGGCAAACTATACCCTCGTGCAGGAGTTTGCCGAGCAGTTCCGCAAGAGGAATGGTGCTATTGTCTGCCGAACTCTGCTTGGGCTTGACCGTCAAAAAGATGAGCCGACACCATCGGAGCGTAGCGAGGCGTACTACAAGAAGCGTCCGTGTGCCGACTTGGTCTATGATGCGGCGGAGATTGTGGGTGAGTATCTGGCGAGCCATTAGCAGACCGACGCAGGGAATAACTTGAAGGTTAAAATTTGTCAAACAGAACGATTATTGCTATCTTTGTGATATGGATATCCAATTCTACACCGACGGGTGCAACTACCGACTTCCGCAAAAACGACTTATTCGCCGTTGGTTGCGAGATGTGGCGCGTGAGGAGGGTGGCTACGAGGTTGCCGAGATCTCGTATATCTTCTGCTCTGCCGAGCGACACCGTGCGATGAATATAGAGTTCCTCGGACACGACTACTTTACCGACATCATCACCTTTGATGAGAGCGACCTCAAAGAGGGCTATATCGCAGGCGACATCTTCATAGATGTTGAGACCGTGAGGGATAATGCCCGCCTATACGGGGCGACGGCTCGCGAGGAGATGTTGCGTGTGATAGTTCACGGCGTGCTGCACCTCTGCGGGCAGAAGGATAAGACACCTCGCACCGAGCGACAGATGCACAAAAAGGAGGATAAGTACCTTGCCCTCCTCAAAACATATTAAGCCCTTTTACTATGAAGACAGGATTAACCTTTACGACAACAATGCAGGTTGTGGCGGAGACCACAGCCGAATATATCGGGTCGGGCGACTTGGCGGTCTTGGCTACGCCTGCGATGTGCGCCCTGATGGAGAACGCTGCAATGATGGCTGTTGCTCCACACTTGGAGGCGGGGCAGACCACCGTAGGTACGGCACTCAACATTGAACACCTCCGCGCTACACCAATCGGAAAAACGGTTACGGCAACGGCTGTCTTGACCGAAGTGGAGGGGCGAAAACTCTCGTTTAACATCGCAGCCCGCGACGAAAAGGGCATTATCGGAGAGGGTACCCACTCCCGATTTGTGGTTGATAGAGAGCGATTTATGGATAAATTAAAGTAGAGAGCAATGGGTATAAGAAGAGTTGTTTTTTTGCTGGTTGCACTCTTGTCGGTTGCGTCTGCAACGGCTTTTAAGGCGGAGGTTAAAACCTCCTCTGTCGGTGTGGTAACTATTTCGAGCGAAGAGAGCCTATGGAGCCTTAACGCTACCCACGCCACTTTGGGCGAGTGCGAGGTCATAACTATTGAGATGAGTGCGCCCGAAGCGACTACGCCGCCAAAGTTTAGGGTTGAGTTTCGCACCCCGCAACTCGATGCCCACCACCTTTGGCACTCCGGCTTTGTGGATAGGGTAAAGTTGCAACCCGACTGGCGCAGGGGTTACACCTCGGCGTTGGCGGAGGATATCCCGTTGTACTCGTTCATCAACACCTCTAACCGCAACCGCCTGACCGTAGCGACAAGCGAGGCTGTTCGCCGAGTGAATGCCGTTATGGGGCTTCGTGAGGAGGGGGCGTTGTTGCAGAGTACGCTCACCTTCTTTGTGGAGGCGGAGGCACCAATCTCGCACTATAAGACGACGATTTTGATTGACAAGCGCGATATCTTCTGGGCTGATGCGGTGCGCGGTGCGATGAGTTGGATTGAGGCGAACAACACCTTCAAGATGTGTCGTGTACCGAAGGAGGCGTTTGAGCCACTCTACTCAACGTGGTACCAATTCCATCAGCAGATTACCGACAAGGAGATTGAGGCGGAGTGCCGCGAGGCGGTGAAGTTGGGTATGCGCACCATAATCGTTGATGATGGCTGGCAGACCGCCGATAATAATCGCGGATATGCCTACTGTGGCGATTGGAGAGTTGCTCCGACGCGTATCGCGGATATGGCAGCGCACGTCAAGCGCGTACAGGATATCGGAATGAAGTATATGTTGTGGTACTCGGTACCATTTGTCGGACGATACAGCGATGCATATAAACAGTTTGAGGGTAAGTTCCTCTATATGCGCAACCGAGATGTTGGGGTACTTGACCCACGCTTTCCGGAGGTGCGAGAGTATATCTGCGCCACCTACGAGAGGGCTCTGCGCGAGTGGAATCTTGACGGCTTTAAGTTGGACTTTATAGACTCGTTCAAGATACGAGGCAAAGACCCCGCTATTGCGGAGGGGTATGCAGGGCGCGACATCAAAAGCGTGTCGGAGGCGGTCAATGTCTTGATGTTAGATGTTACCGAGCGACTGCAAGCCATAAAGCCGGGCGTGCTGATTGAGTTTCGCCAAAACTATATTGGTCCGGCAATCAGACAGTACGGAAATATACTCCGCGCAAGAGACTGCCCGGGGGATATGCAAGATAATCGCATACGTATAGCCAACCTCCGTTTAACCAGCGGTCAGACAGCGGTACACGCTGATATGTTGGAGTGGAACAGCGGCGAAAAGCCGGAGGTGGCAGCCCGTCATATACTCTCGGCGCTCTATGGTGTGGTGCAGTATTCGGTGATGTTGCGCGATATACCGAAGGAGCATCTTCAAATGGTAAAACATTGGATAGAGTTCTCAAAAGAGCACTGTGCAACTTTATTGCATAACACCTTCCGCCCCTATAATCCAGAGGCACTATACCCCGTTTTGGAGGCGGAGAGCGACAAGGAGCGAATCATAACCCTCTATCAAGAGGAGGTGGTCGCAAAGGCGGGCAAGCCTGACCGAGAGGTCTATATTATCAACGCTACGGGTAGCGAGATGCCCGTTGTAGAGTTGGAGAAAACGCCTCGCAAGGTGGAGTATTACGACACCTATGGCAAGCGTGTTGCGGGAGGAAAGATTACCGCAGGGGTACAGCGCGTAGATATACCCGTGAGTGGATATATTAAGTTGATTTATTAACAAAAAAAGAGATAAAGATATGTTTGAGGCTAAAACCTATGTTGCCAGACGAGCCGAGTTGTGTAAGCGCATCGGCAATGGCTTGATTTTGATTCCGGGAAACACCTTCTCTCCAAACAACTATCCAAACAACGCCTACTACTTCCGTCAGGATTCGACCTTCCTCTACTACTTTGGCTTGAACCTGCCGACCTTGATGGCGGCGATAGATGCGGAGTCGGGCGAGGAGTACCTCTTTGGCGACGACTTTACGGTTGAGGATATCATCTGGACAGGTCCGCAGCCACGCCTTGTGGAGTTGGGCGCACAGGTGGGTGTGGCGAACTGCCAACCACTCAAAGCCCTTGACGGCGTTATCGCTGCTGCGATGAAGCAGGGGCGCAAGATACACTACCTGCCACCATATCGTGGTGAGAGCAAAATTGAGTTGTCGCGCCTTCTCGGCTTACCAATCTCGGAGTTGTATGCCAACAAATCTGTTGATTTGATGTTTGCCGTAGCGGAGATGCGCGAGGTGAAGTCCAAGGAGGAGATTGAGGCTTTGGAGCGTGCCTTCCAACTCGGATATGCGATGCACACAACGGCGATGAAGAGGTGTCGCGCGGGTGTTGTTGAGCGCGAGATTGCAGGTGCGATGGAGGGCATTGCAAAGGCTAATGGCTTGGGCGTATCGTTCCCAAGCATCGTATCGCAGCACGGCGAGACCTTGCACAACCTCAACTGCGACGGCGTGTTGGAGAGTGGTCGCTTGCTGTTGGTTGATGCGGGTGCCGAGTCGGTTGAGGGCTACTGCTCCGACCACACTCGTACCTACCCTGTTTCAGGCAAATTCACCCAGAAGCAAAAGGAAATTTATGAAATAGTCCTCCGCGCCCACGACGAGGCTCCAAAGAGTATGCGCACGGGTGCAATGTATATGGAGGAGGTCAATAAGAGGGCTCTGCTCTCGTTGGCAGAGGGGTTGCACGACGTTGGTCTTATCAAAGGCTCTGCCGAAGATGCGGTTGAGGCGGGTGCGATGTACCTCTTTATGCCTCACGGCTTGTCGCACGGCTTGGGTATGGACGTTCACTACTGCGAGGCCATTGGTGAGCGCAGTTACGACTTCTCGGAGTTGAAGGAGCGTGCCATTGCGTCGGGTACTTGTGTCTATCGTGCTGCGTGGAAGTTGCACGAGGGTACAGTTATGAGCAACGAGCCGGGTATCTACTTTATCCCTGCCTTGATTGACAAATCAAAGGCGGAGGGGTTGTACAAAGGTATCGTAAACTACGACCTCTTGGAGGAGTATCGCGACTTTGGCGGTATCCGCATCGAGGACGACATCGTAGTAACCAATGAGGGTGGTCGCGTAATCGGCGACAAGCATATCCCATCATCGGTCGAGGAGTTGGAGGCAGTAGTGGGTAAATAGGAGTACAAACCTCCGAACACAAAATAGAAGCTGTCTAACAAGGTGCTTTCTGCGTTAATCCCTTTGCAAGGGCTTTTCCTCCTCGCGGCTCGGCAAAGAGTGCAAGCACCCTCTGCTCTCGCTCCGCAGCGTCGGTTGTGCTCGCCCTCAAAATGCTCATTTACGCCAAGTAAACTCCGCTTTTTCGGGCTTCGCGAGCCTTGAAATCACTCTTGTTATCCAACTTCTGACAAAAAGAGCCTGTCTAAAAAACTTGTTAGACAGGCTCTTTTTGTATTGTTAGCGCAACAGGCTATTACTTCGACGACGCCATCTTTGTGCTGTAAGCAACACCGAGTCTTTCAAATATAGCCTGATCTGATTCGCTCAAAGAGTTCACGTAGTCATAGACCTCCTTCTCTATGCTCTTGTTAACCGACTGATCGTTTAATGTGTAAGCTGCAAGAAGCTTATCCATAAGATACTCCACCTTTTCGCCAATCTTCCCTACTCGCGCCGTATATTCGTCACAAGCCTTCAGAAAAGCGTCTTGATCAGCCTCGCTCAAAGATGCAGCATAGGCCATCATCTCCTTTTTCAAACTTTGCAAACCTACATTGTCCCCGAGAAGAGCAAGCTCGTAAATGCGCACGATGAACTCTTGCGCTTTCTGCTTAATATTTTCAGAGCCCTGTTCCGATGAAACTCGACTATTCGATTCGTTGGCACTTACTTGTGCTGGAGCTACTATTGCAAGAGTAGTAACTGCCAAAACAATAAAAAACTTCTTCATAATTTTGTTTTTTAGGGTTATATACTCATCTATTGGTAGCAAAGTTATGATTTTATTTCGAATAGCTATACCATTCTCTCTAAAAATCATTATTTTTGCGTTTGATATGATACTACTTTTCCCTACCGAACTCGAAGCGGCAAAACTTAAAGCGTTGCGTCCCGACCTCGATATCCGCATCTGCGGTGTCGGGGCGGTGGAGACGGCTACCGAGGTGGCGCGTATTCTCCACTCCGAGCGTAAATCGTTGCTCCTTTGCGGTATTGCCGGAGCATATAATCATAACCTCAAAAAGGGCGACGTTGTAGCCGTTACCGAGGAGCGATTTTGCCGCCTTTCGTCGGGTTATACCCACACCTACAAAGCAACCATAGAGATTGAGGGGTTGCCCGAAGCAATGAGCAATACCGTATCGCATTGTGCAATGCCTTCGGAGGGTGCCGACATTGAGAATATGGAGGGTGCAGCCCTCTTTGCCCTTGCCGAGTCGGAGGGGGTTACCTGTGGAGAGATTCGCGCCATATCCAACTACGTCGGCGAGGAGCGTGGCGCGTGGGAGATAGACCTCGCCTTGGAACGCCTGACCGAAGTAATAATGGAACTTGATATAGATTAAACGATGAAGAGACTCTCACTCCATATTTCACCCTGCCCGAATGACACCTTTGCCTTTGATGCGCTTGTAAATCGTCGCCTTGCGCACGACTTTGACCTTGCGGTGGAGTACCACGATATAGAGGTGCTGAACGAGGGTGTCCTGCGTGGCGATGCCGACATCTCAAAGATAAGTTATGCGGTCTATCCCCTGATTGCCGAGCAGTACCGCCTCTTGGATAGCGGCTCGGCTTTGGGGCGCGGAAATGGGCAACTATTGGTGCGTCGTAAGGGTGAAACGGGCAAAATTCGCACCGTCGCTTCGCCCGGAAAGAACACTACCGCCAATGCCCTGCTGATGCGCTACTTTCCGGAGGTTGAGGAGGTGCATCAGATGCTCTTTTCCGATATCGCCGCTGCGGTGGAGCGTGGCGATGTTGATGCAGGAGTTTTGATTCACGAGGGGCGATTTGTCTATGAGCGTCGCAACCTTGAACTCGTTGCCGACTTGGGTAGATTGTGGGAGCAGGAGACGGGGCTTCCGTTGCCTTTGGGTGCGATTGTGGCGAAGCGCGAGTTGGGCGAGGAGGTGATAGCGGAGTTTGAGGCGTTGCTCGCCAAGAGTGTCCGTTTCGCCTTTGACAACCCACTCCTTTCGCGCGACTTTGTGAAGCAACACGCGCAGGAGTTGGAGGACGACGTCATAGAGAAGCACATCTCCCTATTCGTAAACGACTACACCACCTCGCTCGGTAGTGAAGGTCGTGCGGCGGTGGAGAGATTGACCAATATGAAGGGGTTGTTTTAGCCCTAAATCGGAAGATTATATCTGCTTGCGTAGGCGTGCTACGGGGATATCAAGCATCTCGCGGTACTTCGCAACCGTGCGTCGTGCTATGCAGTAGCCGCGCTCGTTGAGTATATCCATCAACTGCTCGTCGGTAAGTGGCTTTCGCTTATTCTCGGTGGCGATACACTCCTCCAAGATATTCTTTATCTCGTAACTTGACACCTCCTCGCCCGACTTGGTCTGCATCGCCTCCGAGAAGAGCGATTTCAGGAGTATGATGCCGAACTGCGTCTGTACATACTTGCTATTCACAACGCGCGAGATAGTCGATACGTCTAACCCTGTGCGGTCGGCAATATCCTTCAATATCATAGGGCGCAACTTGCTCCTATCGCCATCGCGGAAGTAGTCGCGTTGATATTCAAGAATGGTCTGCATCGTGCGCATCAGTGTATCGTGGCGTTGCTTTATTGCCGACATAAACCACTTTGCCGAGTCAATCTTATTCTTGATATATTGCATCGCCTCCTTGTCGCTCTCGCTCTTCTGCTCCTCGGAGGAGGCCATATTGCGAATTAAATCGACATAGTGGCGACTGATCTTCAATTCGGGGATATTGTACGAGTTGAGCGATAGGTCAAACTCCCCATCTCGCACATCAAGGATAAAGTCGGGAATGATATAGGGGGCAACCTCGCTGCTGTCGTCGGCGTAGAGGCTTCCCGGACGCGGGGAGAGGTGCTGTATCTCCTGTACTGCTGCACGGAACATATCCTCACTGACACCAAGGCGGGAGATAAGTCGCTCGTAGTGCTTCTTGGCAAACTCCTCAAAGTAACTCTCCAATATTCGGTGGGCGAGTTGTCGTTCCGGCGTGTCGTGAGGTTGTAGATTCAACTGCAAGAGCAACGACTCCCGCAGGTTGCGTGCGCCGACGCCCTGTGGCTCCAAGTGGTGAATGATGGAGAGTATTCGCTCCAACTCCTCCACCGTACACTCAATACCGAGCGAAAAGGCGATATCGTCGGCAACAGACTCCATATCGCTGCGCAGGAAGCCGTCGCTATCTATGCTGCCTATCAGGAACTCGGCAAGTTGCATATCGCGTGGCGATAGACTCTTGAAGCCGAGTTACTCAATGAGCGACTCTTGGAGCGAGCGACCACCCGAAATCTGAATGTTGCGCGGTTTGTCGTCTTTCGAGAAGTTGTTGGCACGGCTCTTATATGCGGGTGTGTCATCTTCGCGCAGATACTCCTCAACCGAGATTTGTTGAGGCTCCTCCTCCTTGTCGGTCGGCTCTGCCTCCTCCAATACGATATTCTCCTCAATCTCCTCCTTTATGCGCTGTTCGAGCATAATGGTTGGCAGTTCCAGAAGTTTTATCATCTGAATCTGTTGAGGTGAGAGTTTCTGCTGTTGCACCAGCAGTTGTGCGTGTCCTAATTTCATAATTCAAAGCGGTTAAAAAGTATTCAAATCCGCTTCTTCATCTATTTGAGAATAAAAATGCGGAACTAAAATTCCGCATTTTTTAAGGTACGTGGGAACGGTATCACATCGCGGATATTGCTCATACCCGTAACGAAGAGCAACAATCGCTCAAAACCGAGTCCGAAGCCGGAGTGAGGTGCCGAGCCCCAACGGCGTGTGTCAAGGTACCACCACATATCCTTTTCAGGAATGTTCAACTCCTTGATTCTTGCAGATAGTTTG
>JAFXHB010000008.1 GCA_017536605.1 Alistipes sp. | reverse complement strand
TAGTCGCCCTCGACATCTACGACCATAAAGCCCTGCTCCTCAACGGCTTTAATGCCTTCGGGAGTCATATAGGGCTTGTAATTTTCGTACTCCTCTTCGAGGATATCGACCTCCTCAATTTCGAGTGGAGCCCCCGCATCGCCCTCAATGCAACACGCCCCTTTGCACTGCGACAAATCGCACGCAAACTTCTCGGTCAGCAGGTCGGTACTAACTATTTTGCCTTCAATTTCAATCATAGTTTTGTATCCTCAATAACCAAATCATACAACTCTCCGAGCGATATGCCTGCGGTGCGGGCCTGCTTTGGTACGATACTGCCACTCGACATTCCGGGGATAGAGTTCACCTCGATAAGGTACGCCTTGCCCTCCTCGGTAACGATAAAGTCGATGCGAACAATACCGCGACAACGACACGCCTTGTACGCCTCGACTGCCGCATCGCCAATCATCTCGCTCCACTCCTCCGAGATTGGTGCAGGGGTAATCTCATCGCTCATACCCTCGGTATATTTCGCCTCGTAGTCGAAAAATGCCTTCTTCGACACAATCTCCGTAATCGGCAAAACGAGCGTTTTATTTTTGGTAATCAACACGCCACAACCGAACTCGCGACCTGTGATGCACTCCTCGATCAAGACCTCGTCGCTCTCGGTAAATGCCATAGCCACAGCCTCCTCAATCTGCTCCACCTCGGTAACTCGCGTAACGCCAAAACTCGAACCGCTGGCGTTGGGCTTCACGAACAACGGCAGCCCCAACTCCTCGGCAATCGCCTCTGCGGAGTACGCCTCGCCACGATGCAGAAAGACCTCCTTTGCAACGTTGATACCACGCTCTGCCACAGCACGCTTGGTTGAAATCTTGTCAAAAGTGATGGTAGAACTAACCTGCGAACACGACGAGTATGGAACGCCCATCATATCAAGGTATCCCTGCAACTTACCATCTTCGCCCGGTGTGCCGTGGATAATAATCAGCGCATACTCAAACTCGGTGCGCTCACCCTCTACGGTCAGCGAAAAGTCGTTCTTATCAACCTCGTATCTCTTGCCATTTGGCGCAGTGTAAGCCCAACTGCGGTGGTGCAGGTCGATGACCTTAACATCGTACTTCTCCGCATCGAGAGCCTCGCTAATCTGATGTGCGCTATTGAGTGCAATCTCGCGCTCCGAAGAGTCGCCACCCGCCAAAAGTGCTATTTTAAGTTTTTCCATATTATCTGTATAACTTATTATGCATTATGTAGTTGGCGACTTCTGCGCTCAACTTATCTCTGAAATCTTCGCCCTCGGTTATCATCCTGCGAATATCGGTAGCCGCAAAGTCGAACAGCGGTGCGTTCTCCAAAAATGTTATCTTGTCGGCAAACCTCTCCACCGAATATCCCTCACGCGGATAGACCAACAGCGGATAGTCGCGCAAAATCTCCTCGTACTCGCGCCACTTGTCAAAGTTCTCAATGTTATCCGCACCCATCAGTATTGAAAATTGCATCTCCGAGCCAAAATTCTCACGCAGATAGCGCAGTGTGTTTATGGTGTATGAGGGCTTCTCCAACACAAACTCCACCGCCGAGACCTTTATCTGCTCCGGATAGCGTGAAGCCTTGCAAGCCAACTCGCACATCTCGTAGCGCGAAAACTCGGGAGCAAGTTCTTTCTGCTCCTTGAATGGGTTTTGGGGCGACACGATAAATATCAACTCATCGCACAAACCCTGCTCCACCACCCACTCTGCGAGGGCGATATGCCCCTTGTGAATGGGGTTGAATGAGCCGAAATATAATAAAATGCTTCGCATTTTTGCCATTAGCCATTAGCCATTAGCTATTGGCTCTATTTTTTTAGAAAGTTGTCAATAATTGCACGGGTGTCGGCAACGGCAGTGGCGAGGTCGTCGTTTATGACCTTGTGGTCGAACTCGGGCGACTTTGAAATTTCGAACTCCGCCTTCGCTACTCGCTTGGCGATAACCTCCGCCGAGTCGGTGCCACGACCCTCCAATCGCTTCTGCAACTCCTCCACCGATGGCGGCATAATAAAAATGGAGCAAGCAGCCTCGCCAAATATCTTTTTGAGGTTGATGCCACCCATTACATCCACATCGAAAATGATAACATTACCCTTCGACCAGATGCGCTCCATCTCGCTTTTGAGCGTTCCGTAGCAGGTGCCGGCATAGACCTCCTCCCACTCGACAAAACTCTCCGATGCGACTTTGGCGGCGAACTCCTCCTGCGTAAGGAAGTAGTAGTCCACCCCATTCTGCTCCACACCTCGTGGCGCACGCGATGTAGCCGAAATCGAGAACTCAAACTGCGGATAGTGCTTCAACAACTCCCGCACAATAGTAGTCTTACCCGACCCACTCGGCGCTGAAAATATAATTAGTTTACCTGTCATAGCATTACAAGATGTTGAGTACCTGCTCTTTGATTTTCTCCAACTCGTCTTTCATCTTCACCACCAACTTCTGAATGTCGTGCTGGTTGGCTTTCGAGCCGGTGGTGTTGATCTCGCGACCCATCTCCTGCGCAATAAAACCGAGCTTACGACCCGCCTGCTCCTCGTTGTTTGCCACCTCGCGGAAGTACTTGCAGTGGTTTTCAAGGCGCACCTTCTCCTCGGTGATATCAAGCTTCTCGATATAGAAAATCATCTCCTGCTCCAAGCGGTTGTTATCCACCTCTACGCCCAACTTCTCGATACCCTCGCGGATACGCTGACGCACCGCCTCGGTACGAGCCGCCTCGAACGGAATAATCTCGTTGCGCATCTGCTCTATCAAATCGACACGACGCAACAGGTCTGCAACCAAAATCGCGCCCTCCTGCTTGCGGAAGGCATCAAGGCGGTCAATAGCACCCTCTACGGCAGCCATAACAGCCTTTTTCTCGTCGTCGGAGGTATCTGTAATGTCGTTCTGAATAACATTCGGCATCTTCATCACAACGGGGATAATCGCCTCGTAATCAACATCTACGCCCGCATACGCCAACGCCTCGTTCATCTGCTTGATGTAGGCAGCGAAGAGGGGCTTGTCGATGCGCGAAGCAGTTGCCACCTCGGTTGAAACCACCGAGACCATCAAATCAACCTTACCTCGCACCACACGCTTTGACACGAGTGAGCGAATATCGTTTTCAAGTTCGCGGTATGCGACAGGGGTTTTCAAGCCCAAGTCAAGTTGTTTAGAGTTGAGCGAGCGAATCTCTGCCGTGATAGTCTTGCCATTTATCGCAACTTCGGCCTTACCGAAGCCGGTCATAGATTTTTGCATAACGATAGGTGTATTCTATAAATTAGTAATCGGGTATTCTCAATAATTTTCGCAAAATTACAAAAATAATCTCAAATATAGTTATCTTTGCATAGCAAATACCGATGTTAGATTATGAAAAACTATTTTCGCATACTCTTGGTAGCCGTACTCGTTGTCGTAGTCGGCTGTACCGAACAGAAAAGAGAGCCTTCAAACACTATATTCGTCTCTATCGCCCCACTGAAACCGATTGTGGAGGGGATTGTAGGCGATGACTTTACGGTGAGCGTACTTGTACCGCAAGGTGCTGCGCCAGAGACATTTGAGCCTACACCACGACAGTTGCACGAACTCGAAAATGCGAAGTTCATCTTCTCGGTAGGTCTGCTTGACTTTGAGAAGAATCTCGTTCAGCGAGTGGCAAAGAGTGGGCAGATTGTGGAGTTATACAAGGGCGTGGAACTCCTGCAAGGCACCTGCTCGCACGGGCATATTCACGGCGTAGATCCGCATATATGGTGCTCGCCACAGTCGCTCGGCACAATGGCGGAGAATGCCTACAAGGCTATATCGGCAGATATGCCCGACTCACTACACTATACCGAAAACTACAACAAGTTGTGCGTCAAAGTTTTAGAGTTGGAGGAGGAGGTTGCCGAGATATGCAATACGGGCAAGCAGGGCGCATTTATCATCTACCACCCTGCTCTCACATATCTCGCGCGCGACTACGACCTCAAACAGATAGCGATTGAGGAGCACGGCAAAGAGCCAAGCGTGCGCCGTATTGGCGAGATTATTGAGTTTGCACGCAAGGAGGGCATCAAACGCATACTCTACCAATCGGAGTTGCCCGCATCCTCGGTTGAAGCAATTTGCAAGGATACGGGGGCGCAAGCCGTAGAGATAAACCCTCTTGCAGAGGATATATTCACAAACATTCGCACCATAACAACCTTAATAGTAGAGTAATGGAGATTATTGTTTCGTTGCACGACGTATCGGTAAAGTACCAATCAAATACCGCCATTGAAGGTGCTACACTCAATATATACGACAACGATTTTATCGGTATTATAGGTCCAAACGGAGGTGGTAAGACTACCCTCGTAAAGGCTATTCTCGGAAGCGTAGAACACTCCGGAGAGGTTGAGTATGCGCCTCAACTATACGTGGGAGGGCATAGGCTGATAGGATACCTTCCGCAGCACACCGACTTTGACCGTCAATTTCCGCTCTCTATTCGGGAGGTGATAATGTCTGGGCTGCAATCGCAACGCGGATTTGGCAGACGTTACACGAAGGCAGACGCTGCAAAAGCGGAGGAGTTGATGGCGATGGCGCACATATCCCACCTCGCAGATAAACAACTTGGCGAGGTGTCGGGAGGAGAGTTGCAACGCGCACTACTCTGCCGTGCCGTGATACTCGACCCGAAGTTGCTGATTCTTGACGAGCCGACCAACTTCGTGGATAACCGCTTTGAGAACGAACTCTACACCCTATTACGTGAGTTGAACAACAAGATGGCGATAGTGATGGTGTCGCACGATATTGGTACAATCACAAGCGTTGTGAAGAGTATTGTCTGCGTAAATCGCACCGTGCATCGCCACGACTCAAACATAATCACCACCGAGCAGTTGGAGAACTACCACTGCCCAATACAGATTATCTCGCACGGACATATACCACACACCGTACTCGGAGAGCATTAAAAAGAAGTAGGCTACCCAAAAACTTGGATAGCCTACTATTTTAATGAGAGGTTCTCTACTTACGGGTCTGGCTTAAAGCCTCCTGCAACAGAGTGCTAAACTTCTGCGCATCTATCTTGCGGGTTATCTTTCCGCCCTTGACGATTGAGATTGCACCCGTCTCCTCCGACACAACAACTACTACTGCATCGGTCATCTCGCTCAAACCTATCGCCGCACGGTGGCGTGTACCGTAACTCTTTGGCACATTGCTCTGGGTTACAGGCAAGATACACTTGGCAGCAACGATACGGTTATTGTCTATCACTACCGCACCATCGTGCAAAGGGGCGTTCTTGAAGAATATATTTTTCAAGAGCGATGCCGAAGGGTTGGCATCAAGTGTGATACCACTCTCAATAACAAACTGCAAGTCGTCGCGGCGACGGAACACAATCAGCGCACCAACCTTCTCCTCCGACATATCCAAGCAGGCCGACACGACAGGCGAAGTATTTACACCGCCCTCCTTACGATTGGTAAAAAGTCGTGTAATAAAGTTAAACTCCTTCTGGCGCAAGCCTATCGTGAGCAAGAAGCGGCGCAACTCCGGTTGAAAGACTATCAGCAATGCGATAACTCCCACGCTGATAATCTGACCGAGTATCGTCGAGAGGAGTTCCATATTGAGAGCCTGCACTATAACCCAACCGAGATATATAGTTACGATACCGACCATAATATATGGCGCACTCGTACCCTTAACAGCACGATAGAGCACATAGAGCAGTATCGCAACAAGTACGATATCTAACAGGTCAATAAAATGAAACGGAATAAATCCCATAATAGCACGCTCTCTATATTAGACCTACTATTTCTCTGACTTTTCCTTCTCCGCCTTCTCCTCGGCGTAGAGGGCATTTACCTTTGCCAAAACCTTCTCCGAGAGGTTATACGCCTCGTCAGCATCAAGAAGAGCAGATGACTGAATAATCATCTTGTACTGCTTCTCGGAGTTGATTGCCTGCACGGCACGCATAATGAGGTCGTCCATACGGTTTCTGAAAACGATATTCTCCTCTTCCAACTCCTTCGCCTCCTCTTGAACCGCGGTTTGGAATTTCATAGCCTTCTCCTGCAACTCTTGCTCCTTACGCTGTGCATCACGAGTGGTGATAAGACCACGCTGGTACCTATCTTGAAGCTGTTGCATCTCATTTTTAAGTCTCTGCTCACGCTGGGCGAGTTTCTGCTCTGCCTTCTCGGTCTTCTTGCGAAGAGCCTCACCCTCTGTCTTGAAGAGGTCGCTCTGTGTCATCACATACTCCACATTTACGTATGCGAAGTCTGCCTCGGCAACAACCTCAACACTCTTCTTGGTCTCTGCGCTCTCCTTCTCTTTCTGCTGCTTGTCATACTCCATCCAAGCATACACGCCACCACCTATCAAGGCTGCAACTACAACAGCCACAACGGAACTCCAAATAATCTTCTTTTTCATAATATAAATAATAGTATTTTTTTAGTTTCACGCACTAATTTGAGCAAAGGTAATAATTTTTTGTGATATACAGCACTACACTGCTCCTTTTTTCAAAAAACAGGCAAGATTACACATCTTGCAGAATCTTTTTTGTGAAATTATTTTGCATTATAGCGAAAAAGCGTTATCTTTGCACACCTTTTTAGGGTTACAGCACATTCGGAGAGTTGGGTGAGTGGCTGAAACCAGCAGTTTGCTAAACTGCCGATATCGTAAGGTATCCACTGGTTCGAATCCAGTACTCTCCGCAAACGAGAAACGAAGCAAGAGGGTGTCGAATAATTTCGACACCTTTTATTTTTCGGCTATACGCACACAAATTTATTTGTAGGGCGTAGAGATGAAGAATAAAGGAGTTGATTTATCAACCTCTTGCGGAGTGGAGTTTGCAAGGAGCCCCGCGGCGAGCGACTGTAAAGGCGTTAAGCGGAGCAGATTTATCTGCGTAGTAGCCAATCCTACTCTCCGCGAACCTGTTTGAGGGGTGGTACACGGCAAAAAAGAGGCGGTGGCAGGGCAATCTCTTGCGAAGCGAGAGTTGCAAGGAGTAAAATCAACAATAAAACCACTGAAAAAAATTTTGTTTTATCCGATATAATTAGTTATATTTGTGCAATTAAACCTAAAAAAGAAAAACTTAATATGACTGCCAAACTACAACAGATTGCCAGCACCTTCGCTCTTGATGGCAAGATCCTCTCAATCAAGCCACTCGGTGACGGCTTTATTAACGACACGTTTATTATCCGCACAGAGGGCGATGCACCAGACTACATCTTGCAGCGCAAAAACCAGATAGTATTCCCTGATGTCCCTGCAATGATGGATAACATTGACCGTGTAACAGCCCACATTCGCAAGCGTGTTATTGCTGACGGAGGCGACCCTACACGTGAGGTTATGACAATAATACCTACGCACGACGGCAAGTTCTACCACATTGACGAGGACGGCGAGTATTGGGCTGTATGTGTATTTATCGACGACACTACTGCCTACAATGCCGCCGACAGCGAGGAGTTAGCTCGTATGGGTGGTGTGGGTATCGGTAAGTTCCAAGCACAACTTGCAGACTTTAATGAGCCTCTCGCAGAGGTTATCAAGGGTTTCCACAACATCAAGCACCGTTTTGTGCAGTGGGACGAGGCATTAGCACAAGACCTCGCAGGTCGCAAGGCCTCGTTGGCAAAGGAGATTGAGTGGATTGAGTC
>JAFXHB010000104.1 GCA_017536605.1 Alistipes sp. | reverse complement strand
TTGAGAATGGCGTCCTCCATCGAGAGGAGTTTGCGCTCCTCGCCCCAAGCCACCGTCGCCACGCAGAGCGCAGCAAAAAGTATAAATTTCCTCATTAGAAGAGATATTTTTCGTTCTTTACCCGATTTACAAGCACCTCAATTTCGTGCCACGCCTCCTCGCCGAGCGTAGGGCCCATAACCTCAATGACCTTGCCTGCGGTGATTGCGCCTATCGTGCCACACTGACGCAATGACAAGCCCTCGCATAAGCCGTGCATAAAGCCTGCGGCATAGAAGTCTCCTGCACCTGTTGTGTCCACACGCTTGGCTGCTGCCATAATACCGACGTGGATAACCTCCCCGTTGTGCTTTATGAGCGCACCTTTGGTGCCTATCTTGACAATTACCAAGTCGCACATCTCCGAGATGTATTGCAAGGCGTTGATTGGCTCTGCCTCGCCCGAAAATACTCGCGCCTCATCTTCGTTTGCGAATACTATATCTATATATTTAGCGACAACGTCGCGCAAGAATTGTAGGTTCTCCTCTACGACATTGAAACTCGCCAAGTCGATAGCCACCTTCAAACCTTGCTCCTTCGCTGTGCGAATGGCGGTCTCAATCAAGGAGTGTTCCTGAACGAGATAACCCTCAATGTATAGGCAGTCGTAACCACTGAATATCTCCGGTGTAATATCCGAGGCGTGCATCTCGGCTGCTGCGCCAAGGTGTGTGAGCATTGTACGCTCTCCATCGGGCGATACTAACGATATACACTTACCCGAAGGATTCTCGCCACGAAATATCTTGCCCTCAATGCCGAGGTTGTGTAGTGCCTGCTCAAATCTGTCGCCCGTATTATCGTGTCCCACCTTGCCGATGAAACCTACCTCGGTGCCAAGACGCGCCATTGCACGTATTGTGTTGTCTGCCGAGCCTCCGAGCGAGAGGGAGTGGGGTAGTCCCGCCACCTCTTTTGAGATTTGAGATTGCAACTCGCTATCAACAAGCGACATTGAGCCACGTGCTATGTTGTGCTTCGCAAGCACCTCTTCGTTACGCAGATTTACCAAGACATCTGTCAGGGCGTTACCTATGCCTATTACTCTCTTCATCTTTTCTGTTTGGGTTTAGAGTTTATATTGAGAGAATTTTTACAAGTTCGATATTATCCTTATTTACCTGCTTTGTGCGACCGAGTGCCTTTGAGAATGGCACATAGACCATCTCCATATCACGAATACCGACCATCACATTACGCTGTCCATCTTTGAGTGCAGATATCGCCGCCGCACCAAGTCGTGAGGCGAGTATTCGGTCTGCAGCCGTTGGCGAGCCACCACGTTGCAGGTGTCCGAGAATTGTTACGCGGGCATCATACTGCGGAAACTCCCTCTTTACACGCTCTGCCAAGCCCATCGCTCCTCCCGTTGCGGGATTCTCGGCAACGAGTACGATTGCCGAATTTTTACTCTTGCGGAAGCCGTTATCAATGAGGTTTTTCAGTTGGTCGGTCTCGGTCTCCATTTCGGGGATAATCGCAGCCTCGGCACCCGAAGCGAGTGCGCCGTTGAGGGCGAGGTATCCGGCGGTGTTGCCCATCACCTCCATAAAGAATAGTCGCTCGTGCGAGGTGGCAGTGTCGCGCAACTTATCCACCGCCTCCATAATGGTATTGAGCGCGGTATCGTAACCGATTGTCGAGTCTGTACCCGAGAGGTCGTTGTCGATAGTGCCGGGCAACGCCACAATCGGCACATCAAATTCGCGAGCGAAGTTCTGCGCACCCGTAATTGTGCCATCGCCACCAATTACCACCAAGGCGTCAATCTCTGCCTTGCGCATATTCTCGTATGCCTGCTTGCGACCTTCGTACTCA
The DNA here is from genome assembly GCA_017536605.1 of Alistipes sp. GTDB lineage: Bacteria > Bacteroidota > Bacteroidia > Bacteroidales > Rikenellaceae > Alistipes. The sequence continues at coordinate 2,130 of JAFXHB010000104.1, read as the reverse complement.
CGGAACTCCGGACAACGAGCCGTTTTGAGGATTGTTCCACCCTTTTGTATGATGTTGCTGACACTCGACGAGGTAAAATCTACAATCTCGCCCGTAATCAAACCCTTATAACCACGCATAATGCCTTTAACCTTCAAACCATTATAGATGGCGGTGCGGGTTACGGCACGTATCGCAGCGTTCATTCCGGGAGCATCTCCACCCGAAGTCAGAATACCTATACACTTAATGTTGCTCATAGCATTTAGGAGTTAAAAATATCGCCCAAAGATAGTGAAAACAATTCAAATAAAAAACAGGTTGCCGACGCGTTAAGTTCACTATTTTACTTACAAGTATAAAGTATATGAGTGAAAAAGAGAAATAATTTTGTCCATTTAGGGTATAATGTGAGAAAAAAATGTTATATTTGTCTTACCAAACAAATAAACCTACTAATTATTACTACTAATTATTTATTATGAAAGGAACAGTAAAATGGTTCGATAGCAAGAAAGGCTACGGATTTATTATTGCCGAAGATGGCAAAGAGGTGTTCGTACACTACACAGGTATTGTGAAGGAGGGCTTCAAGACCTTGACCGAGGGTCAGTTGGTTGAGTATGAACTTGGCAACGGCGAGAAGGGCGAGCAGGCAATCAACGTTACAGTTGTACCGAAGCCTTCGGAGGCGTAGTCCATCTTGCATCAGATAGAATTATCCGAAGAACAGAGAGGGGTGTCGCGTACACCCCTCTTATTATCTACCCACCTCAACTCTTCAATAGTATTATCCCCACGCATATTCTATTCTTGGCACACTTTTGGGATTATCGGTATGGATAAATCAACAAAATACCGATATGAAGCAGACAAAGAAACATCATCTGACAGCCGAGAATGGTCGCCCTATTGCCGACAACCAGAATACGCAGACCGCAGGTGTGCGTGGTCCTGTAACACTGCAAGACCCTTGGCTTACCGAAAAACTCGCCCACTTTGACCGCGAGGTTATCCCCGAAAGACGTATGCACGCCAAAGGGTCGGGAGCCTACGGCACATTTACCGTTACACACGACATCACCAAGTACACCCGAGCCTCAATCTTTGCAGAGGTGGGCAAGAAAACAGACTGCTTTGTCCGCTTCTCTACCGTTGCGGGCGAGCGTGGTGCTGCCGATGCCGAGCGTGATATTCGTGGCTTTGCGATGAAATTCTACACCGACACGGGAAATTGGGACTTGGTGGGCAATAATACCCCCGTATTCTTCCTGCGCGACCCGCTGAAATTCCCTGACCTCAACCACGCTATCAAGCGCGACCCCCGTACAGGTATGCGCTCGGCAAATAGTAACTGGGACTTCTGGACCCTCCTGCCCGAGGCGTTACATCAGGTTACAATCACGATGTCGCCACGAGGTATCCCCGCCTCATTTCGTCATATGCACGGCTTCGGCAGCCACACTTACAGTTTTATTGACGCTAACGACCGCCGTACGTGGGTGAAGTTTCACCTGCGCACCTTGCAAGGCATCAAGAATATGACCGACGCGGAGGCGGAAGCGGTGATAGCCAAAGACCGCGAGTCGCACCAAAGAGATCTGTTTGAGGCGATTGAACGTGGCGACTACCCTCGTTGGCTGATGCAGGTGCAACTGATGAGCGAAGAGGAGGCTCGCAAATACCATATCAACCCCTTTGACCTTACGAAGGTGTGGTATCACGGCGACTTTCCACTACACGATGTCGGTATCTTGGAACTCAACCGCAACCCCGAGAACTTCTTTGCCGAGACCGAGCAAGCAGCATTCAACCCAATGAATGTCATTGACGGCATCGGCTTTTCGCCCGACAAGATGTTGCAGGGACGACTCTTCTCGTATGGCGATGCGCAACGATACCGCTTGGGGGTAAATCATCACCTGATACCCGTAAATCGCCCTCGCTGCCCATTCCATTCGTACCACCGCGACGGGCAGATGCGCACAGACGACAACGGTGGTCGCACGATAGGCTACGAGCCAAATAGTTATGGCGAGTGGAAAGATTCGCCTGCGATGAAAGAGCCCCCTTTGGCGGTTACGGGCGAGGTCTATAACTACGACGAGCGAGAGTTGGATAGCGATTACTTCACACAGCCGGGCAAGTTGT
>JAFXHB010000103.1 GCA_017536605.1 Alistipes sp. | reverse complement strand
GCGTCGACGCGACTTTACCATCAACGCTATGGCGTGGTCGCTCAATGGCAAGACATTTGGAGAGTTGGTAGATCCGTTCGATGGAATGTACGACCTCGAGGATTGCATCATCTGCACCCCGTGTGACCCCGACATTACCTTCTCGGACGACCCTCTGCGAATGATGCGAGGCATCCGCTTCGCCTCGCAGCTCGGCTTCGAGTTGGAGGACGAGACCTTTGAGGCGATGAAACGCAACCGCGAGCGCATCAAAATTGTGTCGCAGGAGCGCATCATCACCGAACTGAATAAAATTGTCGCATCGCCAGTCCCCTCAATCGGTTTTGAACTGCTTGAACTGACCGGTTTGTTGGAGATTATCTTTCCCGAAACGCACGCCCTCTGCGGTGTGGAGCGCAGGGGCAACCACGCCCATAAAGATAACTTCAAGCATACGCTGAAAGTGCTTGATAATGTGGCTCGTAAGAGCGACGATTTGTGGCTGCGCTGGGCGGCTGTGATGCACGACATTGCCAAGCCGAAGTGCAAGTCGTACGACCCTCGCATCGGCTTCTCGTTTCACGGACACGAGGTGCTTGGCTCAAAGATGGTGCAACCTATCTTCCGCCGTCTGAAATTGCCGTTGGGCGAGACGATGAAGTTTGTGCAGAAGATGGTCTTTTTGCACCTGCGACCAATCATCTTGGCGGAGGATGTGGTAACGGATTCGGCGGTACGCCGCTTGTTGTTTGAGGCGGGCGATGATGTGGAGAAGTTGATGACCTTGTGCGAGGCGGATATTACATCGGGCATTGAGAGCAAGGTAAAGCGTTTCTTGGCAAACTTCGAGTTGGTGCGCGAGAAGATGCGCGACTTGGAGGAGCGCGACCGCATTCGCAACTTCCAGCCACCAATCACGGGCGATATAATAATGCGCGAGTACGATATAGCACCTTGTGCTATCCTCGGCGAGATAAAGGAGATAATCAAGAATGCTATTCTTGATGGCGAGATACCGAACGAATACGATGCCGCCCACGCACTGATGGAGCGACTTGCAGAGGAGAGAGGACTAAAAAAGCGATGAACAAAATTCATCGCTTTTTATTTTGGCTGTTAGCCATTAGCCATTGACATTTGCTTTTTTGATAAGGGTTGTTAAGGGTAGTTAAGGGGGATTAAGGGTTGTTAATGTTTTTTTGCGCTCTCCCTTAATAACCTTTAATAGCCCTTAATAGCCTTTAATAACCTTTATCGCTCGCGCCACTCCTATCTCCTATCTCCTAACTCCTCACTATTATATCGAGATGTCCAAAATCTCAAACTTAACCACGCCGGCAGGAACGGTAACATCTACGATGTCGCCCCTCTTCTTGCCGAGGAGTGCTTTGGCGATAGGTGTTCCGATTGCCAACTTACCCTCGCGGAGATTTGCCTCATTCTCCGACACGATTGTATAGGTTACCTCACGCTTATTGTTGTGGTTGAGGAGTTTTACCTTGCTCAAAATCTGCACGTTATCGCGCTGAATCTTGCTCTCGTCAATAATGCGCGATGCGTTGAGTGTCGCCTCCAACTGCGCAATACGCAATTCGAGCAAGCCCTGCGCCTCGCGGGCAGCGTCATACTCCGCATTCTCCGAGAGGTCGCCCTTATCACGAGCCTCCGCAATCGCTGCCGCAGCAGCCGGTCTTTCAACCGCACGAAGGTGGTCGAGTTCCTCTTTCAACTTTTTGTAGCCATCGGCTGTAAGGTAGTTAATCTCTTGTGCCATAATTTTTTCAACAACAAAAAAATAAAGAATTTCAACCCACATAAGATTGAAACCCCAAAAAACATCATTTGACGAGGCAAAGGTACGACATTTTTTTGAATTAGCAAATTTAATGCACTTTTGAACTCTTTTTGGCAAAAAACCCTGCTCAACATTTTCCCTCACACCCAAGAAGATATCATAAAATTTACTATCTTTGCAGTAAAATAGATACTACACCTTTATGAAACGAATTTTCGCCACTCTTTCACTCCTTGTACTGCTTCTGCCACTATCGGCGTTGGCGGAGAACAACCCGAAGGCAGACGAGCGCGCACAGGTGGTTGTCGGAAATGCCCGATTTACGATATTGACACCACAACTTATCCGTATGGAGTGGAGCGAAGATGGAGAGTTTGAGGATAGAGCCTCGCTGACATTTGTCAATCGTAGGTTAGAGGTACCTCAATTTAAGGTTAAGCAGAATAGATCAAAATTGACCATTACGACCTCTAACGTAACTCTCACCTACATCAAAGGGGCAAAGTTCTCGGCGGAGAACCTCTCGGCGGAGATTTTGGTCGCCGGCAAGAGGGTTATGTGGCACTATGGCGATAAAGATACGCAAAACCTGATGGGTACAACCCGCACCCTTGACCGCCACTACGGCTCTCCCGACCACCCAAGAAGCAACAGAAAGCGTAGCACAATGGAGCGAGGCTTACTCTCACGCGCAGGTTGGACCGTGGTTGATGACTCCGAGCGACACCTCTTTGTGCCGGTGGAGTCGCACTGGAAGGAGTGGGTTGAGTGCCGTCCAAAGGGCGACAGGCTTGACCTCTACCTCTTTGCTTACGGACACGACTACACGACGGCATTGAAGGACTATACTCGCGTAGCGGGCAATATACCGTTACCACCAAAGTATGTATTCGGCTATTGGTGGAGCCGCTATTGGCAATACTCGGATAATGAGTTGCGCGACCTCGTTGAGACGATGCGCTCGTTGGATATTCCGCTTGATGTGCTGATTATAGATATGGATTGGCACGAGACGTGGGGATATACCAGCAAGAACACAAAGAAAGATGAGTATGGTCAGCGTCTTGGCTGGACAGGCTATACGTGGAAGAGGCAGTTGTTCCCTTCACCGGCAAATTTCTTGTCGTGGTGTCATAAGCAGAATTTGAAAACATCGCTCAACCTCCACCCTGCATCGGGCATTATGCCATACGAAGAGCCTTATCAGCGTTTTACGGAGGCTTACGGCTGGAAAGAGATTGGCAAGAGCATACCTTACAAGATGTCGGAGCAGAGGTGGGCAGATGCCTATTTCAACACCGTGCTTGGACCTATGGAGCAACAGGGAGTTGATTTTTGGTGGCTTGATTGGCAACAGTGGGTACATAGCAAGTATATCAAGAATTTGAGCAACACATTCTGGCTAAATCACACCTTCAACCACCATATGGCAGAGAGGGGCAACGAGCGTCCTTTAATCTACCACCGTTGGGGCGGTCTTGGCTCACATCGCTATCAGGTAGGCTTCTCGGGAGATACATATATCTGTTGGGAGTCGTTGCAGTATTTGCCTTGGTTTACCGCCACCGCATCAAATGTCGGCTACGGCTATTGGGGACACGATATCGGAGGACACTATTTCCATAATGAAGACAAAAGCGAGATAGATCCGGAGTTGTATCTGCGATGGTTGCAGTATGGAGTATTTACTCCGGTGTTTAAGACCCACTGCTCAAAGGATCGCACCATTGAGCGTCGTATATGGCAGTTCCCTAATCATATGCTGGATATGCGTGCCGCAATGCACCTGCGCTACGCTCTTGTGCCATACATCTATGCTGCGGCTCGCGAAACATTCGATACAGGTGTATCTATGACTCGCCCGATGTACTACTCCTATCCGGAACACGACTTGGCATACTCGTCAAAGGAGCAGTATATGTTCGGCAACGACCTACTCATAGCACCGATTCTCACCCCTGCCGACAAGACCACAGGCTTGGCAACTCGTAAGGTGTGGTTGCCAAAGGGCGAGAGGTGGTACAATATGGTCAGTGGCAAGATGTACGAGGGTAGCGATGAGGAGATTGAGATCTACTGCACCCAGAGCGAAAACACATACTTTGCAAAGGCGGGCTCTATTATCCCGATGTATCCAAAGTCGGTACGCAACCTCCAACAGCCTATCAACTCCTATATCCTGACCTTTGTTCCGGGAGGCGATGGCGAGACAACCATCTATGAAGACGATGGCAAATCAAAGGACTACGCCACAGCCTATGCAACCACCAAGGTTACCAAGCGTAGCGAAGGCAACAAGGTTACAATCACTATCGCCCCTCGCAAGGGTGGTTACGAGGGTGCATCGGCGACCACCTCGTATGAGTTGCGCCTGCCTGCAAACTACCCTCCAAAGAGTGTACGTGTTGATGGTCGGGAGTTGAAGTATGCTCGCTATGCCGAGTGTAATGAGTGGGGATATGACGGCTATTCGTTGGCTCCACAAATCTTTGTAAATGGTGTTGATAATACGAAGGGTTGTACTATTGAGGTGGAGTTTGCCGATGGCGATATGGCTGCACAGGAGAGGTTATATGGCATACAAGGCATTGTAAATCGTTGTGTAACGCTCACAGCAGAGTTCAAAGAGGCGTATGCAAAGTATATCGATTCGGGAGCGATGCTACCCGACTTCTACTTGAATGTGTCGCAGGCACCTAACTTTATTACCGAAAATCCGCAGACGATTCACGAGAGCGTTGATAACTATTATAGATTCCTCACCGAGTGTCTTGCCGAATTTGAAAAGATGGAGCAGTTGCCCGTTGAGTTCCGCACTCGTGTAAAAAGACAACTGACAAAGCAATAATAGATTTATGGGAGAGATTCTACGAAGACAATTTCTGCAAAATGTGGGACAGACCTCGCCTGCACCACTCTTGATTGAGGTGGAGCGTGCCGAAGGGGTCTTCTTCTACACGCCCGAAGGGAAACCCTACTACGACCTCGTGGCGGGTGTCTCGGTGAGCAATGTCGGACACGCCAATCGCGATGTCGTAGATGCCGTAAAGGCGCAGGCCGAGCGATATATGCACATTATGGTCTATGGCGAGATTGTTGAGCGACCACAAGTGGAGTACGCCGTAGAGATTGCCGAAGCGTTGCCCGCACCATTGGAGTCGGTCTATTTCCTCAATTCGGGAGCAGAGGCTGTGGAGGGTGCGTTGAAGTTGGCGAAGCGATACACCCACCGCACCGAGATAATCTCTATGCGACGCGCCTATCACGGCTCAACTCACGGAGCGATGAGCGTAATGGGCGAGCCGGAGGGGGAGGAGTGGAAAAATGCCTTCCGCCCACTCTTGCCCGACTGCCGAGCGATAGATTTCAACTCGTTTGACGACCTACAACAGATTACCGAGCGCACAGCCTGCGTCTTGTGCGAGCCTGTACAGGGCGAGGCGGGTGTGCGACCTCCAAAGGAGGGGTATCTCCAAGCGTTGCGCAAGCGTTGCGACGAGGTGGGCGCACTCCTCATATTTGATGAGATACAGACCGGAATGGGACGCACGGGCGAGATGTTTGCCTCGGTGAAGTATGGTGTAACACCCGATATCATCTGCCTCGCAAAGGCCTTTGGCGGGGGTATGCCACTCGGCGCGTTCTGCTCCTCAAAGGAGATTATGGACTCGTTGCAAACCAACCCCGTACTCGGACACATAACCACCTTCGGCGGACACCCCGTATGTTGTGCGGCTGGCTTGGCAGCGTTCCGCTACCTCAAAAAGCACAATGTCGTGGCAGAGGTTGAGCGCAAAGGCGCACTCTATGAGGAGTTGCTCGGAGGACACCCTGCCGTTAAGGAGATTCGTCGCAGTGGTCTGCTTCTTGCCATAGAGTTAGGCTCGGAGGAGCGACTCTTCCGTATAATGGAGATATTCAAGGAGGAGGGCATTATGAGCGATTGGTTCCTCTATTGCGCCACCGCCTTCCGCATCTCGCCACCTCTCGTGATTTCGGAGGAGGAGGTGCGCGACAGTGCCGCGATAATTCTGCGTGCGCTGGATAGATTGTAGAAAAAAACTAAAAGAGATATTTAGATATGGAGAGAGTAAAAGTTTTGATTATCGGTAGCGGACCTGCTGGATTTACCGCTGCCATCTATGCTGCCCGCGCGGCGTTGAACCCTGTTTTGTACGAGGGCATTGAGCCGGGAGGACAACTTACCACAACAACCGAGATTGAGAACTTCCCCGGCTACCCTAACGGCGTGCAGGGCGGAGAGATGATGAACGATATGCGTGCGCAGGCAAAGCGTCTTGGCGCAGATGTCCGCACAGGCATCGTAACCAAGATTGACACCTCGGCACGTCCATTCCACCTTACCATAGATGGCGAAAAGGAGATTGAGGCAGAGGCTGTTATCGTCTGCACGGGTGCTTCGGCAAAGTACCTCGGATTGCCTTCGGAGAAGAAGTTTAGAGGTCTGGGCGTAAGTGCTTGCGCCACCTGCGACGGCTTCTTCTATCGCAAGCAGGACGTAGCGGTTGTAGGTGGTGGCGATACTGCCTGCGAGGAGGCTACCTACCTCGCATCGCTCTGTCGTCAGGTCTATCTTATCGTGCGCAAGCCTTTCCTTCGTGCGTCGAAGGCGATGCAGGAGCGCGTCTTCAACACCCCGAACATCAAGGTCTTGTTTGAGCATAATACCGTGGAGGTCTTGGGCGACGAAGATGGCGTTACGGGAGCGCGTCTGCGCAAGGTTGATGGCGAGGAGTACGACATCGCCATTTCGGGCTTCTTCCTCGCTATCGAACACCACCCTAACACGGAGTTGTTTGACGGAAAACTTGAACTTGATGAGCAGGGCTACATCGTAGTTGAGCCGGGCACCTCAAAGACCTCGGTGGAGGGCATCTTCGCTGCGGGCGATGTGCGCGACCCACACTATCGTCAGGCTATCGTAGCGGCAGGTTCTGGCTGTATCGCAGCACTTGATGCAGAGCGTTGGTTGGCTTCGCAGAAATAATTGAGAATTAAAGGAATTCTTGATTTTTAATTTAGCCAAAGGCTAATAGCAGAGATGGTAAGCGTAACGATTCTAGGAGCCTCGTCAGCCAAACCGACAGTAAACGGACACCCCTCGGCACAGGTGGTGAACTGCAACGAGCAGCACTACTTGGTCGATGCGGGGGAGGGTGTGCAGCAGCAGATGTTTCGCTACGGCATAAACCCGTTGCGCCTGCGTGCAGTCTTTATCTCGCATCTGCACGGCGACCACGTCTTTGGATTGTTCCCACTAATCTCAACGCTCGGACTCTACGGCAAGAAGACTCCGCTGACAATCTATGCGCCACGCCCCTTTGGCGAGATTTTGGAGTGCCACCTCCGCTACTTTGACAAGGAGTTGCCCTACGAGGTGCAGTGGGTGGAGGTCGATACTACGAAGCACCAAAAAATCTTTGAAAATCGCACATTGGAGGTGTGGAGCATACCGCTACGACACCGCGTACCGACTTCGGGCTACCTCTTCAAAGAGAAGCCACTGCCACGCAATGTGGATAAGTTCGCCATTGAGCGTTATGGCTTGACAGTCAAGCAGATAGTCGCAGCCAAGGAGGGCAAAGATATCGAGTTGGAGGATGGAACGATTTTACCAAATGAGAAGATAACCTTCGTTGCTCACCCTCCGCAGTCGTATGCCTACTGCTCCGACACAAATCGTTCGGGTGCGGTGGCAAAGTATGTTGCAGGGGTGGATATGCTCTACCACGAGGCGACCTACGGGGCAGAGCATCAGCGCGACGCAAAGGAGCGCGGACACGCCACCTCGGAAGATGCGGCAAAGACGGCTTTGGCGGCAGGGGTTAAAAAGTTGTTGATTGGACACTTCTCCTCGCGCTACAAGGATAAAGAGCCGTTGTTGGCAGAGGCAAGAGCCATCTTCCCCGAAACCGAAATTGCCCGAGAAGGTGAAACATATCGAAAAAAGACGAAAAAAATGAAAAATGAAAAAAGCAAAAAGAAAAAAGCAAAATTGAATAAAATGATTTTGAATTCTGAATTTTGAATTTGGTTTTATGATTACACGAGCCGAAATACTTGATATTAAATCGCTTGCAACCAAGCAAGGTCGTGAGGAGCAGGGGGCTTTTATTGCCGAGGGAGAGAAACTTGTTGGCGAGATTCGCAACTCGTCGCTCCGCATTCGGCGCATACTCCAAACCAAGCCGATTTTCTCGGAGGGGGAGATTGTGAGCGCGAAGGAGATGGAGCGTATCTCGCAACTAAAAACCGCAAATTCGGTCTTGGCAGTGGTCGAGTTGCCAAGCCACTCTCTTGCACAGGCTCAACCAGACAAAAATCTCGTCTTGGCACTTGACCGTGTGCAGAACCCGGGCAACCTCGGCACGATAATTCGCCTTGCCGACTGGTTTGGCATTAGCGATATTGTCTGCTCGGAGGATTCCGCCGACTGCTTCAACCCAAAGGTGGTGCAGGCAACAATGGGGGCAATCCTGCGCGTGCGCGTTCACTACACCAATCTTCCTGAATGGCTTGCAGCACAACACAATACAAAGATATACGGAACATTCCTTGAAGGGGAGAATATCTATTCGGCACAACTTGACAAGGCTGGTGTAATCGTTATGGGCAACGAGGGGCAGGGCATCTCGGCAGAGGTTGCCAAATCGGTTTCGCACAAGTTGCTTATTCCTCCCTATCCGACTGACCGTTGCGGCTCGGAGTCTTTGAATGTGGCGGTGGCTACGGCTGTTATTTGCTCGGAGTTTAGAAGAAGATAAGTCGCTATGTTACTGCAAGATAGACTTAAAAACCACCGTCTTATACTCGCCTCCGCGTCGCCTCGTCGTCGCGAGTTGCTCACCGCGTGCGACCTTAAATTCACGCTTGCCGAGCGATTTGAGTGCGAGGAGTGCTACCCTGCCGACCTCTCGGCAGATAAGGTTGCCGAGTACCTCTCGCAACTCAAAAGCACGGCATATCCGCACACCCTTAAAGAGAGCGATATTCTGCTCACGGCAGATACGGTTGTGATTGCCGAAGGTGAGATTCTCGGCAAGCCGAAGGATGCCGCCGATGCAGAGCGAATGTTGAAGATGTTGTCGGGGGCTACGCACAAGGTTGTAACGGGTGTTACCCTACGCACCGCCCATCGTACCCTCTCCTTCTCGGCAGAGAGTTTAGTTACATTCCGCACGCTCAAAGAGGAGGAGGTTGCCTACTATATTGAGCAGTACCACCCTCTTGACAAGGCGGGCGCATACGGCATACAGGAGTGGATAGGTTACGTCGCCATAGAGCGCATTGAGGGTTCGTTCTACAACGTTATGGGGTTGCCTGTGCAG
>JAFXHB010000102.1 GCA_017536605.1 Alistipes sp. | reverse complement strand
CAGCGTGGTTTGTTCCCCAAGGCTTCTCACGTCCCTCCGGTACAGAGAAACCCTCTGGGAGGTAGTCCAACTCTTGAAATACGAAATCAACCTCAATCTTGCCGCCAAAACGCTCTGGCGAGAACATCTCCTTAAACTCCTTCTCGAAAGAGTGGCGGATAACGAATACCACCTTGCCGAAACCGGCGCGGATAGCGTCATAGATTGAATAGTCAATAATAGCCTCACCGTTAGGACCTACTCCGTCCATCTGTTTCAGCGAGCCATAGCGCGAGCCCATACCTGCGGCAAGCACCAAAAGTGTAGGTTTTACCATAGTTGTAATGTTTTATTAGTTGTGTAAAAATTATACGATATCTCTAAAATACCCACAAAGATAGTTAAAAAGAATTAAAAATTAAAAATTGGGGATTAAAAATTGTTTTTGAGAGCTATTAGCGCCAAGTTTAGTGGCATTGAATGGCATTCGGGCTTGCGCCCTTAATGGCATTTAATGGCGGCGCACTCTAAAAGAGTGCTTGATGAGAGGCGCTTTTGCCATTTAGCGACCAACGGGAGCGGTTGCCATTCATTGTCATTCAGCGAGTGCAACGAGCGTATGCCATTTGTGGCGATCTCCTTAACTCCCCTTAATTACCCTTAACAACCGTTATAGTTGTCGGCAAAAAAACGACCACGCAAATTGCTCTGCGTGGTCGCCTTGAAAGCTTTTGTACTTTTTATCCCAAATCATCGCTCGAATCACCACCTTGGGTCTGAACACCGTAGTTGCCGTGGTAGTATGTAAGTCCATTCTCGCCAACAACAGGTACCCAAGTCTCAACTGTTGGAATATTAGAATAGATAACCTCGTGGAAGTTGTCGACAGTAACATCGGCAAACGCTATGCCATATCTTACTATCGAACCGTCAATCTTGCAACCTATTACAGGGTAGTCGGTCTCTGCGACAGGAGTGTAGTAGCCTACTACAGTTTCGTAAGTTGCACCTGTAACCAAACCAACCCTTGTGAGGGCAGGCGCGCTGACATTAGCCTCAACTGTACAATCTTTTACTACATATGCGACTGGGGATATACCTGCAACAAAGCCGATTACACCACCGCCATAGAAAATACCGTCATACTGCTTACTATTAGCGTCTATCTCAATTGTACCATTTGCATCACCTCCAGTAACATAGCAACCTGCACTTGCATTACCAACCAAGCCACCAAAATGATACCGGCTGGAACTTGTACGAGGGTTCAACGAGTTTTCCTCTGCGATGATTGAGCCATAGTTCCCACATCCTACAATCTGGTTGCTTGAGAGACCAGCAATACCTCCGATACATGCTGAATAGAAGACATTTCCAGCGTTGTAATCTGCAGCTGCAACCAAATTCTTAAATGTAATAGTACCACGGTTGATACAATTCTCAATCTTACAGTTGGTATTAGAAGCGATACCTCCGGCGTCCATAGACTTCCTTGCAGCTAGGTGGTTAGAGCCAAATGTGATTGTACCTCTGTTCTCACAATTCTTAATCACACCATTTGCACCCATTGCAACACGACCAGCAATACCACCGCAGCTGACATTAGTTTGGTTTTGGCTTATTGGAGAGTTGAGCAATATAGCACCCTCATTTTTGCAACTGTCAACATCAGCACCTGCCTTATCTGCTCTTAAAGCAGCAACTACACCTGCAATATTTTGCGTAGCATTTGCTTTGGCGGTTGTTCCACCCATAAACGGATAAGTAGTAATGTTGATTGAAGGAGCAACACCATCTTTCTTCAAGAACTTCGCATTCTTAATGCAGTAGTTGGTAGACACACCTATAACACCACCGAATGCGTAACTATCACTCTTTGATGTACCATTACCTGGGAGAAGAACAATAGAAGCGTTGTTCTGCAAGTCATCAACTGTGTGAATATCAGCACCGTCAGCACCGAGGCGACCAATAACACCACCAATTGAAGGCGTTGTTGCTACTGTTATGCCCTTAGAGTGTGCTGCACCAGTAGAGAGCTCTCCTTGATAAGTGATTTTGCCTGTATTGTGAAGAGTCTTTGCATCTGCATTTGCAAGGTATCCAGTAACACCACCGATGTAGTATGCCGTTGTAGCGGTACCTGTATAGATAATATCTCCATTATTTGTACATGATGTAATGGGACCGGTTGAACGCCCAACAGCGCCACCGCCATAATAATATGCTCCACAAGTGCCACCAAGAGTTATATTCGCTTCATTAACAATGTTAGTAAGCGTGCCGGAAGAGTTGCCCACAACGCCACCCAATGCAACATTTGCTTCGGTCGAGTCTTTGGTAGATATAGAACCTTTGGCGGTACAGTTAATCATTGAGCCGGAGGCGACGAGATTATTTGCAAATATGCCCACCCCAACCAATGACGATGAATCTGTTGAAGCATTTGTTAGAGATTTTGTGATGGTAGAATCAAGGGTTAAGTCATTAATGCTACCACTTACTTTCTCAAATAGAGCATCAGTCAGTCCTGTAATCGTATTTCCTTGGCCATAAAAATCTTTGCTAAAAATTGTAATAGGAGTCCAATCGTAAGTGCTATCATCAAATGTAAAACTGCTTCTTAATATAGCACCATCGTATGAAAAGATATTTTCGTTGCACATCTGAGCAAACACCATCAACGAGGCGCTATCATATATAGAAAATAGATTGTCGTTGTTTTCTACTGCCACCATTGGAACATAGTCACTTGTGACCGAGTTGTTGCCATCTGAAATGGCAAGTCGTACGCTTGCAGACTGTGTGCCAGCAAAGAACTCTGCTGACAAGTTCTCGCCTGATGCGGTAACGGAAATCACTCCATTTTCGGTATCGGCCTCAAACTTTGTTATAGGCAATTCAATAAACGATACTGCACGAGTTTGTGTGTATATCGCTTTAACTGATACTGCACTTTGCCAAACTTTTGCCAACTCCGCAACAGCATCTTTTGGCGATATCTCAAAGTCAAGTGTTACCTGACTTGTACTGCCATTATATTTAACGGTTGCCTTACCATCGCTATAAGTAGGAATATACGATACCGACTGAATACGAGCCAAGAGTTTGGCGATATCCTCCTTCATATCGGCTATATCGCCTAAAATTTCGGCAATCTGTTGCTTGATAGCGGCAATCTCGCTTTCAAGAGTTGCAACACGCGCTTTGATAGCGTTGATAGTGGTGTTAATAGTTGCTACCTCGTTGTCAATACGGGTGTTTATCGCAGCAACTTCACTTGCAATCTTATTGTTGATTACTCCATTGTTAGTGTCAATAGCATCTTTAATTGCAGTTTTATACGCCTCGGTAATCTCGCTCTTTGCGGTTGCCAATGATAGTTGTAACTGTGCGATATCGGTGGCGTTTTGCGCTATGGCAGCCACATTATTATTTATAGCGGTAGCATTCTGCGATATGAGCGATGCATTCTTGGCGATATTACTTGCATTTTGAGCAATATCTGTTGCATTCTTTGCAATAGCGGTAGAGGTAGAGCCTTTCAATGCCTCAATAGCACTACTGTTGTCGGCTATAAGTTTTGCATTTGCAGTAATAAGAGCCTTGTTGTCGGCGATAAGTTTTTCGTTCGCCTCAATATCTTTGCTATTTTGAGCAATAGCCGTAGCGTTGTCTATAATGCTTTGTGCATTAGAAGATATTGCTGTTGCATTCTCCGCAATTTTTGAGGCGTGTTCTGCTGATTCGCCTTGCAAAGTCGTTACATCTTTGCGCAACGCATCTATCAGCACCTTGTTGTCTGCAATGTTCTTGGTAAGATTAGTGGAAAGTTCACTGATAAGACCCTCTAAATATGCCTTTTGTGCTTCAAGTTTGCCATTCATCTCTTGCGTTAGAGTTGCAAGCAAAGTATCCACCTCTGCAATGGTATAGTAGTTTGACAACTGCTCGCCTACCCACGATTTGAGCGAGGCTTCAAGATTTGAGATAGCGGTTGCGATAGCCGCCTTATAGGCTGCGGTTATCTCCTCTTTGGCATTTTTAACCGCTTCGGTGTAGCCGTCGGTAATCTCTTTGACCTTCTGCTGAATGTCGGCATTGAGAGTTGATACTGCTGTTGCAATATCTTCGTTAATCTTGGTTGTTAAGCGTGTTTCAAGGTCTGCGATGCTTTGGTTGATTGCTACGATTTGAGCCTTAATCGTTGTAACCTCTGCTACGAGAGCGTTGTATTGCTCCAAAGTGGCAAAGGTTGCATTTACCCAATCGGTAGTCTTGCCGAGTTCGGTATCCACATACGAGCGTAGGTCAGCAATCTTTTTGTCAAGTTCCGCATCTTTTTCTTTGAGGGTTTCAATCGTTGCGTTGATTTGTGCCAACTCGCCCTCTAACTCGGTTTTTACCGCTTCGAGTTGCGCCAAGACATCAGCCTTTGCAGTTGAGATTTCGCCCTGCAAAGCGGTCTGAACCTCCTCAATCTTGGTGTTAGTCGCGTCAATCTGCTTTTGGAGATTCTCGGCAGTCTTGGTTAGGCTCTCAATATAGCCCTTCAACTCCTTGTCGGTGGCTTCAAGGGCATCGAGCGAGAGGTTGATTGCTGCAATCTGCTCGTCAATGGTTGGAATAGTCTCATTTTCCAACGCATCGAGGCGATTATCCAAACCGTCAATCGCTTCGTTAATTTTCTTACAGCCCGGCAACACCATTGCCACAACTGCAAGAATTAGTAAAAGTTTTTTCATAATAGTTTGTATTAAAAATAGTTAAACAATATGTTTTCAACACTATTATGACAAAAAGAAAGTGTGAGGTTGATTTCGTTTATCTGTTGAAGGTTGTGGAAAGACCTGACCAAAATAAACGCTACAATGCCCCACACCTGTATAGTGTAGGGCGAAGGCACGAAGTGTGCCACACCTACATATACAAGAAATGAGTGCTGTTCGTTATCCTTTGGTCTAGAAAACTTCCACATTTTCAACAAGGAGTGCGAAAAACACTTTCTATATGTCCGCTAACGGGCTGTGTGCCAATTAGACATTGCAAATGTAGGCATTTTATTGCAGACATCAAATAATAATTCCAAAAATTATTCGTATCTTTACCGAGTTAATTGTGCATTTTGTAAAATGAAATCGTTTAACAAGATAAATTCGTGGTTTGGAGACCTGTTCCGCAAGCGCAGAGTTGTTCTGCTGGACGGTGCAGAGGAGCGTTGGGGAGCCGATTTGTCGCCGATGACAATCACTGCGATTGCGCTCTCGTTGGTGGCGTTAATCTTCGGCATCTTGTTGTTGCTTGTTGCCTACACCCCATTGCTTGATCTGATGCCGGGTTATCGCACAAATGCGGGGCGTTCACGAGAGATGCTGATACGCAGTATCGTGCGCATCGACTCCTTGGAGCGCAAGATGAACGAGATGCTGACATACAACGAAAACCGCATTCTTGTAGTTAGTGGCAAGACCCCTGTTTCCCAGATGGGACAGAACGACTCGCTCCGACGTAGCAAAAGCGGTGTGTTGCCGTCAAAGGAGGACTCCTTGTTAAGGCGACAGATAGAGAACGACCCGCGCTATCGTCTGAATACGGCATCGCCAAATATCCTTGCGCAGAGCGAGTTGAACGCAATATCTCCGATGCACGGGCTAATCTCCGAGCGATTTAGTGCCAAGGGCTCGTTGCTTGGCGTTAAGATAAATGGCAAGCAGGAGGCTCCCGTAACCGCTATTGCCGATGGTGTGGTTATATCAAGCCATTGGTCACCAGAGATAGGATATTGCGCTGTAATTCAGCATAAAAACAATTTTGTATCCATCTATCGACACCTTGCCGAGGTGCTTCCTCGCAAAGGTTTTCAGGTGCGTCAGGGCGAAGCGATTGGACACGCCCTTTCGGATAGCGCAAACGGAGAGTTATCAACGCTTGAATTTGAGTTGTGGCGCGATGGAAAGGCAGTAAACCCCGAACTTTATATAGCATTCTAGGAATGAAGGAGAGACTAACGATACTTGGCTCAACAGGCTCAATAGGCGAGCAGACGCTTGATATTGTGCGCGAAAATGGAGAACGTTTTGAGGTGTCGGCACTGACTGCACACCGTAATTGGCAACGCCTTGCGGAGCAGGCTATCGCCTTTGAGGTGGATACTGTCGTTATAGGCGATGAGCGTTACTACAAACCGCTGTCGGAGGCGTTAAGTCGCTACCCTATCAAGGTCTTTGCCGGTTCAGATTCAATAGCCGATGTTGCCGGTGCTACGAATAGCGACACGGTAGTAAATGCACTGGTGGGTTACTCCGGCTTGATGCCTACGGCAAAGGCGATCAAGGCTCATAAGAAAATAGCGTTAGCAAATAAGGAGACGTTAGTTGTAGGTGGAGCGACGATAATACCGATGGCGATAGAGCATAAATCGCCAATTCTGCCTATTGACTCGGAACACTCGGCGATATTTCAATGCCTTATGGGAGAACACGCACCCCTGCGCAGGTTGATTGTAACTTGTAGTGGCGGTGCTTTGCGCGACCTGCCGAAGGAGGCGTTGGCAAGAGTTACGGCCAAGCAGGCACTACAACATCCGCGTTGGGATATGGGTGCGAAGATTACCATTGACTCGGCGACACTCGTAAATAAGGGCTTTGAGGTTATTGAGGCGCATTGGCTCTTTGGTACTCCGGCCGACAAGATTGATGTCGTGATGCACCCGGAGTCCATCATACACTCAATGGTGGAGTTTGAAGATGGCTCGATAAAGGCGCAGATGGGTGAGCCGGATATGCGCACACCGATAAGTCTTGCGTTGATGTATCCACAACGAGCAAAGCGTGATGTTGCCCCATTTGACTTTGTAAAGAACTCCTCTCTGACATTCAGGGAGATTGACCGCGAGAAGTATCCCGCGCTGGATATTGCCTACGACTGCTTGCGCAGAGGTGGCTCGGCGGCAGCAACGATGAATGGTGCGAATGAGGTCGCTGTGGCGGCGTTCCTTGCCGACGAGTGTCGCTATTTGGATATTGTCGGAGCGATAGAGTACGCCATTACGAATGCCGACTTCGTAGAGAAACCATCGTTGGAGGACTATGTTGAGATTGACCGTCAGGCAAGGGCTTTGGCAAAGAGTTATTTGAAGTTGTAGCAAGGGGCAGATGGCGGAGGAGATTAAGCGAATAGTATTTAAGGGTATCTATTACTCTGTAACACTTGCTGTTATAGTGCTATGTGTATTCGCTTTGCGCTACGCCCATACAATGTTAGAACTCTCTTGGTACTATTGGTTGCTACTCTACCTCCTTATCGCTGTGTATCTTGCTTTTGCAGTGCTGTTTACTAAAAAGTTAAGGCGAGGTTTCCATATATTTTTGGCGCATACGCTACTCCTGCAAATCGTTCCTACGATTGCTGCGATATTGACTTTTACCATAACGCCAAACCTCTCCAATCGGGCAAGTACCTTTTTTGAAGATGAGGAGGTGTTTGGTCCTTACAAGCCGATAGCGGGCAAGGTCTCGACATACGAGAGGAAGTTTAACGATATGCAGGAGAAACAGAAGAGAGCGGCGATTGCCAATGGGCTTGCTCCGTTCAAATCTCGTGCAGATATTGAGCAACAGTACAAGAAGTTGCGCCGCGAAAAGAAGTTGGTTAAGATTGAAAGCAACTCAAAATATGTGGTGCGCCCTCTGACCTACTCGTCGCCATACGTTGTGCCGAAGGTGGAGAGGCTCTTGGAGGATATAGCAGACTCGTTCCAGAAGAAGACGCAATCAAGGGCGCGGTTTATGGTTACGAGCGTGCTTCGTACCGAAGAGGATGTCAAGAAGTTGCGTAGAACAAATGGAAATGCCTCTACTGCATCGTGCCACTGCAACGCTACGACGATCGATATATCTTATGTGCGATTTGACCAAGACGAGTCAAGACCGCGCGATGAGTATCAGTTGCGATTGGCGTTGGCACAGACGCTACACGAATTGCGTAAGGAGGGGCGTTGCTATGTGCGCCGAGAGCGAAAGCAGTATTGCTACCATATCACCGTGAGGTAGAGGGGCTTACAATGAAAATGAGATTAAATAACAGAGTAATAATATGGATATTTTAATTAAGGTTTTACAATTTTTTATGAGCCTCACCATCTTGGTTGCGGTTCACGAGTTCGGACACTTTATTATGGCACGCATCTTCAAGATTCGCGTTGAGAAGTTCTATATCTTCTTTGATTGGGGCTTTGCGCTCTGGAAGAAGAAGTTTGGCGAAACGGAGTATGGCTTGGGCTGGTTGCCACTCGGCGGATACTGCAAAATTGCGGGTATGGTCGATGAGAGTATGGATAAAGAGCAACTTGCCTCTGCACCACAACCTTGGGAGTTCCGCGCAAAGCCCGCTTGGCAACGTTTCTTGGTGCTTATCGCAGGCGTTACGATGAATGCTATCCTTGCATTCTTTATCTATTGTGGTGTGAGTTATACCTATGGCGACAAGTTTATCGCCAACGAGGATATGATTTATGGCTATGAGTTTAGTCAAAGTGCCGAGCAACTCGGTTTTCGCGATGGCGACCG
Source organism: Alistipes sp. (assembly GCA_017536605.1). Taxonomy (GTDB): domain Bacteria; phylum Bacteroidota; class Bacteroidia; order Bacteroidales; family Rikenellaceae; genus Alistipes. The sequence goes on along the minus strand of JAFXHB010000102.1, from coordinate 682 downwards.
CATTGTTGCTATTGGTGGCGAGAAGATAGAGAAGGCTAATTCTATACTCTCAAAGATTATCCTTGCGGAGAAGGATTGCGTGGTTGATGTGGTACGAGATGACGCACCTTATTGTTTTGTGATAGATAATGAGGTACTTAACATTATGCGCAAGGACGACACCTTTGAGAAAGAGGTGTTGTATGAGCCTCGTATTCCATTTGTTGTTGATAGCGTAGCGTCGCAGGGCGCATTGGCTGCGGGTTTGCAGAAGGGGGACCGCATCGTAGGCTTGGGTGATGAGTGCCTACTCTATTTCAACCACTACCCTGCTCGCTTTGAGAAACTTGCCGGCAAGAGTGCCGATATAAAGGTGATGCGAGGAGAGGAGATTCTCGCCTTGACTATTCCGGTTGATACATTGGGTAAGATTGGTGTTGCAGTTGAGAATTTTATCAAGCCACGCATTCAGGAGTACGGCTTCTTTGAGTCTATTGCTGTTGGCGCAAAGAAGACCGTTAAGCAGTTGAAGGGCTATTGGGACCAACTCTGCCTGATTGTAAAACCAAATACGGGATTGTATAAGCACGTCGGAGGCTTTATCTCTATCGGAAGTATCTTCCCGTCAGAGTGGAATTGGGAGCAGTTCTGGTCAATGACAGCGTTCCTTTCGATTATTTTGGCGGTAATGAATATCATTCCT
>JAFXHB010000101.1 GCA_017536605.1 Alistipes sp. | reverse complement strand
TGCACCCGACAACCGACAGCGTTTCCGCACCGAGATAGAGGACTTGGCACAGACCATCTACCTGACCGAAGATGCGGGCATTGTGGCCCTCTTGAATGGTATGATAGCGCGTAAGGCGCAGAGCGAGATGCTCCACAACTTCGGTAAGCCGATACTCTTTATACTTGGTCGTAAAGATGGCTACATTACAGCCGACATTGCCGAGAAGATGGTCTTGGAGCACCCCGAAGCGGAGGTTGTGTGGCTTGAAAATTCGGGACATATGGGCTTCGTTGAGGAGCCGAAGCGTTGTGCCGACGCTATCTTGAAGGCGGTAGGTGTCGCCGAGTAGCGGAGAAAACTTTGGGACGCTTTTCGCTGAAAATTAAAAAGAAATTATTAACTTCGCAGATATAACGAGAAGTTATGATGAGATATGTCGTAGTCTTGATATGCGCGGTGATGCTGCTGACGGGTTGTCGTAGTGCGACGAAGCGCGAGGCGAAGGAGGCGGAGGCGAAGAGTTACCGCTTCGCTTGGGTATCGCCCCCTGCCGGAATGACCGACTCGGCACGCTTGTCCTATATGCGGGAACACTATTGGGACAGGTTTGACTTTGCCGATACGCTGACCACCGTGAAGGCCGACACGACCGAGATGTTGAGGGCTTTTGCCACCTACGTATCGGAGTATGTCGGACCGACAAACCAAGAGCCGATACGCGCCCTGATGCGTCGGGCTTCGGCATCGCGCCCGATGTTCGACTACTTCGTGATGCTGGCGGAGGAGGTGCTGTACGATGCGAACTCTCCGCTACGCAGCGACGAACTCTACATTGCAGTATTGGAGGCGCAGGTGGCGACTCCGCTCTACGACAAATACGAGCGAATGGCTCCCGAATATGACCTGCACCTCGTGTCGCAAAATCGTGTGGGGCATATTGCCAATGATTTCTGCTACACCCTCTCGTCGGGCAAATCGGGTTACCTGCACGCGATAGAGAGCGACTTTACAATTATCTATATCAACAACCCCGACTGCCCGATGTGCCGTGATATTACGGCGCAGTTGGTTGCCTCGCCCGTAATCTCGGAGGCGGTGCGCAGTGGGCAGTTGAAGATAGTTGCCATATACCCCGACCGAGATCTTGATGCTTGGCACAAGAACCTACCGAAATATCCGAAGAGTTGGATAAACGCCTACGACAAGGATTGTATGATAGAGCGCCAACGCCTCTACGACCTGAAAGCGATACCGTCGCTCTACCTCTTGGACAGAGATAAGCGGGTGGTGGTCAAAGACTCGGTAGATGTGGGCGAGTTGGAGTATATGCTCAAACGCAAAATGGAGAAACGATAATGACACTTGCAGATATTGCCATAACGCTTATCCCGAAACTCGGCTCTCGCGGTTGTCGCAAACTGATTGATACCTACGGCTCTGCGGAGGCGGTCTATGCAACCCCTTACGAGCGACTTATCGCCGAAGTGCAACTGCAACCCGACATTGCAAAGGATATTGCGCAGGGTGTTGGTCTGCGAGAGGCGGAGGCGGAGATACGCCATCTGGCACGCCACAACATCAAGGCTATCGCTGCGACAGATGCGGAGTATCCGCAACAACTCTTTGCCGTTTGCGACCGCCCTCACGTTCTTTACCTTATGGGCGACGAGCAGACACTCTGTTCACCACACAAAATCTCGGTTGTAGGTACGCGCAGGGTATCGCGCTATGGCGAGGTCGCCTGTACGCGACTTATCAAGGAGTTGGGCGAGATGTTCCCCGACTTGGTGGTATTCAGTGGCTTGGCATTTGGGGCAGACAGCGTTGCACATCGCGCTGCAATCTCTACGAATGTGCGCACGGTGGCGATTGTGCCAACGACACTGCCCGACATCGTGCCGACAACCCACGCTGCACTTGCTCGTGGCATTGTGGAGTCGGGTGGTGCGTTGCTCTCGGAGATGAATACGCTCGTCAAGCACAATGGTAAGGCGTATATTCCTCGTAATCGCATTGTTGCGAGCATCAGCGATGGAGTCTTTGTCGTGGAGAGTGCCATAGATGGAGGCACACTCTCAACAGTGCGTTGTGCCGACTCGTACGGCTACCCCGTGATGGCTCTGCCGGGGCGAATTACAGACCCGATGTCGGAGGGGACAAACCATATAATAAAGAGTGGCGTGGCACAACTCATAACTTCGGCTACCGATATTGCCGAGTGCCTTGGCTGGCAACCGACATCCTCGGCAAAGGTTTTTGAGTGTGAGGTGCAGGAGTGTTCGCCTCGCGAGATGATGATTCTTGACTGCTTTGCCGACGGTGGGGCATATACCACCGACGAGATAGCCCTGCGCTGTAATATCTCAACCTCCGAGGCGAGTGCTATGTTGTTGGAGTTGGAGTTGTCGGGCGTGGTGCATCAGTGCGCAGGCAATAAGTACGAAAAGATGTAGTTGTTATGCTTATAGATACCCATTCACACCTCTTTGAGGAGGAGTTTGACGCAGATCGCCACGAGGTTGTTGAGCGTGCAGAACGCGCTGGTGTTGAGCGCATTGTGCTACCCGCCATTGAGCGTAGCAGCAATGAGCGACTCTTTGAGATGTGTCGTGAATATCCGCACCTTGCCGTGCCGTTGATGGGACTACACCCCACCTCCATCAACGAGAATCCCGATTGGAGAGAGGAGTTGCACGAGGTGGAGAGGTGGCTCACAACACCACCTGCGGGGGTGGAGCGTTTCTATGGTGTAGGCGAGATAGGTCTGGACCTCTATTGGAGCCGCGACTTTTTGAGCGAGCAGGAGGAGGCTCTGCGTGCGCAGTTGGATATGGCACTGCGCTTTAACCTCCCCGTAGCGATACATACACGCGAGGCGTGGAGCGAGATGATAGGGGTTGTGTCGGACTACCGCACACGTGGTTTGCGAGGTGTCTTTCACGCCTTTGCGGGCGACCTTGACACCTATCGTACCCTTCGCGAGATGGGCGACTTCAAGTTTGGCGTTGGAGGTGTCGTAACCTACAAGAAGAGTGGTGTGGCGGAGGTTGTACGCGAGATACCGTTGGAGGATATACTCCTTGAAACCGACTCCCCATATCTGACCCCCGTGCCGTATCGCGGCAAACGTAACGAATCGTCGTACGTGTCGTTGGTGTGCGCGGAGGTGGCGCGTATTAAGGGCGTAGAGCCTGACGTGGTGGCAGCGCAGACTACGCTCAATGCGAAACAACTCTTTGGACTGAAATAAACCTAATGCTTTAAGATATGAAAAACGGTTCTATCTTGATTATCTATACCGGAGGTACAATCGGTATGAAGCGCGATAGCGAAGGCGTGTTGCGCCCATTTGACTTTAATACCATCGAGCAGGAGTTCCCCGCAGTAAGAAATCTGCACGTCGATATCTCTATCTGCAAGATGGAGGCGATTGACTCCTCGAACGTAACCCCACAACGCTGGGGTGAACTTGCACAACTGATAGCCGAGAACTACCACCTCTACGACGGCTTTGTTGTGCTGCACGGTACAGATACGATGTCCTATACCGCTTCGGCGATAAGTTTTATGTTGGAGAATATCTCCAAGCCTGTAATCTTTACGGGAAGTCAGATTCCGATGGGTGTGCTACGCACCGACGGACGCGAAAACCTTATTACGGCGATTGAGATTGCCGCCGCAAAGGATAGTAACGGCTACGCCATTGTGCCGGAGGTCGCGCTCTACTTCCAGAATAAGTTGTTCCGTGCCAACCGCACCTCAAAGCAGTCGGCAGAGGCGTTGAGTGCCTTCTCGTCGCTCAACCTTGCACCGCTGGCAGAGGTTGGTGTGAATATAAAGTATAACCACTCGGTGATAATACATCCGCAGGCATATTTTGAGCCACTCCGCATCTCGGATAAGTTGGACTGCAACGTGGTGGTCTTGAAACTCTTTCCGGGGCTCTCGCCGGATATGCTCAACGCGGTGCTGAACACGAAGGGGTTACGAGGTGTCGTACTTGAAACCTTCGGTACGGGAAATGCACCTACGGCAGATTGGTTTATTGAGGCGTTGCGGAGCGCGATAGAGCGTGGCGTGGCGATAGTGAACATTACGCAGTGTCAGGGTGGTGCTGTGGCTATGGAGTTGTACGAAACAGGTATCCGCCTACAAAATATAGGTGTGATGAGTGGCTACGATATGACCTGTGAGGCGGCAGTTACGAAGTTGATGTGGCTACTTGGCAAGGGACTATCTGGCAAGGCTTTGGAGCAGGCGATGAGCAACCCTATGCGAGGAGAACTGTCAAGATAGAAGTTAATGCAGAATGCAGAATGCAAAATGCAAAATTAAAAAAGCCAATGGCTAATGGCTAATAGCTAAAAGTTTAATCCGTTTGGCTTTTTGGCTTGGTTGTTGTTTGTTGCTTTGAAGTAACATAAAAATTTCAAAGCAATGGATACAAAGAAGAAGACGGGCTTCCGACTTTCGGTCGTAACGCTCGCGATTATGAATGTTACCGCGGTTGTTAGTCTGCGCGGTTTGGCAGCCGAGTCGGTCTATGGACTCTCTTCGGCATTCTACTACCTCTTTGCAGCGGTGGTATTTCTTGTTCCGACAGCCCTTGTTGCGGCGGAGTTGGCAGCGATGTTCTCGGATAAGCAGGGTGGAGTCTTCCGCTGGGTTGGCGAGGCGATGGGTGCCCGTATGGGCTTCTTGGCGATTTGGATTCAGTGGATTCAATCAACCATCTGGTACCCGACTGTATTGACCTTTGGTGCGGTCTCCATCGCCTTTATCGGTATGGACGAGGCGAAGGACGTGGCTCTCGCATCAAATAAGATCTTCACGCTTGTCGTGGTCTTGGCAATCTATTGGGTGGCTACGTTCGTGGCACTGCGAGGTTTAAGTTGGGTAGGTAAGGTTAGTAAGTGGGGTGGTATCATCGGAACGATTATACCGGCGATATTGCTCATTATCTTCGGTATAACCTACTACGCTACGGGAGGCACTATATATATGAATCTCTCGTCAAGTTTCTTCCCCGACCTCTCGAAGATAGACAACCTCGTCTTGGCGAGTGGCATCTTCCTATTCTATGCAGGTATGGAGATGATGGGCGTACACGTTGTTGAGGTTGATAATCCGCGTCGCAACTATCCGAAGGCGATTATCATCGGCTCGCTCGTTACGGTGATAATCTTCATCTGCGGAACATTCTCGCTCGGCTTTATAAACCCTTCAAAGGAGGTGAATCTGACGCAGTCGTTGTTGATTGGCTTTGACAACTACCTCGCCTACTTTAAGATGTCGTGGGCTTCGCCTGTCGTGGCAATAGCACTGATGTTTGGTGTCTTGGCGGGTGTGCTGACTTGGGTGTCGGGACCGTCAAAGGGTATCTTTGCCGTGGGCAAGGCGGGCTATCTGCCACCATTCTTCCAGAAGGAGAACAGCCGAGGCGTGCAGAGCAACATTCTCTTTATTCAGGGTTGTATCGTTACGCTCCTCTGCCTGTTGTTCGTTGTGATGCCGTCGGTGCAGTCCTTCTACCAGATACTCTCGCAACTCACCGCCCTCTTGTACCTTATTATGTATATGATGATGTTTGCCTCGGCGATAGTCTTGCGTTACCGACTGCCAAACTTGGAGCGTCCCTTCAAACTCGGTAACAACTTCGTTATGTGGTGCATTGCCGGTGTAGGTTTCTTGGGGTCGTTGCTCGCCTTCGTGTTGAGTTTTATCCCACCTGCACAAATCGCTACGGGTAGCAAGGTTGTGTGGTACTCGGTGCTTATCGGAGGTGCGGTTGTAGTTATCATTATACCTCTTATAATATATGCTATGCGTAAGCCGCATTGGCAGAGTAAGGAGAGTGGTACTCAATTTGCCAAATTCCACTGGGAAAAAGATGTATAACAAGGTGATTTCTGCGTTACGCTCACTTTTTAATTGCTCACATACGCCAAGTATGCTCCGCATTAAAAAGTTTCGCAGGCCTTGAAATCCCTCTTGTTCTACAACTTTTTGGGTGGGATATCCACAAAAAGAGAGCGTGTCTTCATAGACACGCTCTCTATATCTACCAACCCCGTGTGGGTTAGAAGAACATCACAGAGTTATCAACAACCTCTGCCATATCCTGAATAGCGAACATAGCACGATTTGTTGCCATCGCCTCCACCTGTGCCTGCTTCTTCACGCGCTCTGCCTCAATGGTTTGAGCGTCGTTCTCAACAGCGATATCCTCAACAACGACTGCGAATACGCCATTTGCACCCTTGATAAGCGGAAGAACTTTGCCCTTCTGCTCCTCGCTAACCTCTGCGAGGGCACCTGCAACGCGTGGCTCCGGACCGATGTTGCGGATATAGTATGAAGATGCCTTTGCCTCGTTGAACTTCTCAACCTTTGCTCCTGCATTCTTGGCAATCTCCTTCAATGTGGCACCTGTCATCTTCGCCTTGATAATCTCGTACTTCTTCTCCTTGATAAGTGCGCTCTTCACGAGGGTCTTAACCTCCTCCAATGACTTGTACTCGTTGTCGTTAATCTCTGTAACCACTGCTACAACATAGCTGTTGTCAATGGTGAATACCTCGGAAGCCTTGCCAACCTTCGCCTCGTTAGCCCAACGGATAAGTTCTCTTGCATCCTCAAAGCCCTCAACATCGCGAGAGTTCTGTTCGAGGTTTGTAGAGAATACCATTGCCGATGTTGCCGATGCGAGTTCATCAAAACTCTTATCCGAAGTCTTGCCGATCTCAACCGAGAACTTATTAGCCTCGTTGTGGAGAGCATTCTTTGTTGTCTGCGAAGCCTCGATAGGGTATGACAATGTCGCGAGGCGGTAGTGGCGAACACGGTTGCCTGCGCCTACGACCTTGAAGATCTGAATAAGACCACCATTCTCAATCTTAACAACAGAACCAACTCTTGCATTGCGGAACTGCTCGGCAAAGGTAAGGTCAAACTCCGAGAAAGGAACCTCGCCAAACTCTGCCTCTCTTGGATAGAGCGAGTATTTCTGGGCGAGAGCCTTGAAGTTTGAGCCACGACGAGCCACATTCACGAGGCTGTCGGCGAGCTTCTTGTTGCTCTGGTTGAGTACGATGCACTGCAACTCCAAATTCTCAGGAGCATCTTGGTAAGATACCACGCGCGAAGCGTACCACTCATTACCATTCATTGTAGGACCATAGGTGCGACCTGCACGCAAAGCCTTCGCCTCATCGTTGTTGAGGCTCTTTGCAGCAACGAACTTCTGTGCAACCGAAGCGTGGCGGTTCTCACGCGAGTAGGCAACCAAGTCCTTCGCCTTTGCGAACTCCTTGCCTGCTGCGAGTGCCTCGTTCTCGATGTTCTGGCGATCCTCCTCGCTTGGAGTAATCTCAAATGCTGCATAAGAGATAGCGCGGTAAGGGGTCTGCTTGAACTTCGCCTTGTTCTCCTTGTAGTAACTCTTTATCTCGCCATTGCTTACGCTTACGAGCGAGTCGGCTACTGTATGATACTTGCAAGATACGAACTCTCCGTTGTAGATGTTGTTAGATGTAGCCAAACTGTTCTTCACAATAAGAGTGTTGGCATACTCGCCACTACGAACAAGGTCGGTGTACTTGTTCATCGCACGCTCAAAGCGAATCTGCTTCTTGATGAGCGCGAGAATCTGCTCTCCCTGTGGGTTGCCTGCAATCTGTGCGCAGAAGAGCTCGTAGTTTTGAGGGTTGTAGGTGCCTGTTTGAGGGTCGCCGAAGGCCTGTGCCAAGATGGCCGAGTAGATCTCTCCGTTCAAAATTGCCTGGAACTCCTCCTCGCCTACCCAGATGCCCAACTTCTTGAAGTCAGGGGTGAAGACGTGCTCCGACACGAGCGACTGCCAAGCAGCGTTGAGCATACGCATTGACTGCATATAGTCAGTAGGCTCACCACCCATTTGGAGTTTAATCTCCTCATAGGCATTTACAAACTCCGAATAGTGAATATCATCACCATCAATCTCGCCTACCTTTGGATCCTGACCTGCTTGTCTGTTTTCAAGCCACGCTCCGATGATAAACGCAACAAGTGCCACTCCGATAATTACTGAAAGGAGTGCGCCGAATTTTGTTCTTAAAGTGTTTAGTGTCAACATATTAACTTGTTTTTTAATTATTTTTCGGTCGTTTAACCTCCAAAGATAGTTATTTTATTTTATAAAATACCTCTTTTGGTCAAATTTTTATCTTCGCAAGGTGTTATTGTCTATAATCGTTCAATCTTCGCCAACTCAATGCGCGAGCGTGTGGTGCGTATGATTTTGATACGAAGACCATCAAACTCCATCACCGTACCGGCGGTTGGCAACTCCTCATAGCGGGAGATGATATAGCCTGCGAGAGTGTCGTATTCGTCGCTCTCGGCGATACCCAACTCGTACTTCTCGTTCAGATACTCCACATCAAGGCGGCACGAGAAGATGTACTCCCTCTCCGACAACTGCTTCTCGACCATCTCGGAGGTGTCGTGTTCGTCCTCAATCTCGCCAAATATCTGCTCCAAGACATCTTCCAACGAGATAATACCCGCCGTGCCTCCAAACTCGTCAATCACCACGGCGATACTGCTCTTCTGCTTGATGAATTGGGTGAGTAGCTCCTGCAAAGGGAGTGTCTCGGCGACATAATCAACCTTTATCATCGCCTCGCTGATGCTCTTTGGGTTCTCAAAGAGGCTCTTTGAATTGACATAGCCTATAATGTTGTCAATGGAGCCCTGCCATACGAAGATGCGCGAGTACATCGTCTTGACAAATCGCTCGGTAATCTCCTCAATCGTGCAGTCGTCGGCATCAACCGCCTCAATATCTACACGCGAAGTCATTGCATCGCGTACGCGGAGGTCTGCAAAGTCGAGTGCATTTTGGAACATCTTGATATCCTTATCCTCGTCGCCATCTTGCTCCGAAGAGTTCGCCTCCAAGAGGCTTTCAAGGTCGCGGCGGTCAAAGTCTATCTCGCGCTCCGTATTGCTTGGACGGCGACCAAAGAGGCGCATAATGCCGTGCGAGAGTATTGTCGTAAATTTGGATATAGGGTAGAGTATAATGTAGAATAGGTACATTATAGGCGAGAAGTAGCGATAGTAGAAGTTCGGGTTATTGCGTGTCAGCGACTTCGGAAGATACTCTCCGAGGAAGATAATGATAATGGTCGGAATCACCGTCTCAATAATAAACGAACTCTCCTTAATCTTCTCCCAGCCTAACCCGCCTGCCAATTTGCGAAGCAGAAACGACAAACACATCGTGTAGACAACCAACACGATATTGTTGCCGACAAGAATGGTGGTGATATACTCTCCTTGATGTCTTGAAAATAGACCTGCGAGATAGTCAAATACACGACTCTGCTTGCGGTCAATCTCCAATTTCAGGCGATTTTTATTTATAAACGCCAACTCCATACCCGAAAAGAATGCGGATAGGAGAATGGTTACCACCACTAAAACTATATTTACATATATAGAATCCATATCTATCTTATCTCGTTATTGTGGGCTACTTCACCCCTTTACTCCTTTGGAGTGACGAACTCTGCTTCTGCGGTTGTACGGGTCTTACAAACTCCTGATTTGGAAGTGCACCCGGTGCGAACTTGCTCTTTTGAGGGGTTGTCTTATTGCCCTTATTGCCACTGCTTGGAATGGTTGCCGGAGTGATATTTCGGCTATCGGGTTTCTGCTCTGCAACGGGCTTCTGTTTCTCCTCTTTTGGGGTTGGGGCGACCTGCTTTGTATCGCTCTTTGCCTCTTCGCCTTCGCTCTCGTTGTTGCGCAACTCGTCGGCATCAACCTGCATCTTGCCCTTCCAGCGTCGGAAACGAGGCTCATTCATCTCCTCGTCCGACTCAAAACCCTCTCCGATAAGTTCATCGGTATCCGTTACAAGGCGGGTATCTACATTGGAGTAGATACGCTTCGTTGCCGAGTTCCAGAAGAGTTGTTGTGTGTATAGGCGTGTGCCGTCGTGCTTTGTAACCACAACATCGCCCTTCGCCTCCCACAACTTGCGCTTATCGTAGTAGATGGCGTAGTTTGCCACCAACACCGCATTGACAGTTGAGAGCGAGTCGTCTTGGTAGGTGGTGATGGATATGCCCTTGCAAAACTCGCGATATGGGTCGCGCCCAAGCATATAGCCCTCCAACAGAGGGGTCTCGAAGCGGTAGGACCTGCGCCCATTCTCCGACATTACTATCGTCAGGTTGTGGCTCTCCTCGGTCTTGATTCTGTCGAGCGACTCCTGCTCCGTGTTGCTGTTGCCGCTACACGAAGATAGCAAGATAGCACTCCCCATAACAAGGAGTGCTATGATATGCGTGATGTGTCGCTCTTTGAGCATACTATATTCTCAATAGGACTCTATTGCGCTCTGTAACGTACGGTGGTACTCTTACCCTTTGCCAAGCCGCAGTTGATGGTGTAAGATACACCCTCCTTCAACTCTGCGAAGAAGCACTCCTCGGCAGTAGGGAACACCGAACGATAACTTGCTGCCAACTTCTTGGCATTTGCAGCAACGTTTGCATCGGTAACCTCCAAGAGAGGTATTGCACGCTGCAACAAGTCGTATCCAACCCAGTAGATTGCATCTTTTGACAATCCTGCCGAGCAATCCTTTGCACCGGCAACGTAGCACTGGGCAAGGAAGTATAATGCCAATCCGTCGTCCTCCTCCGCGTCTATGTTGATAGACTGGTTGAGAGCCTCAATAGCCGCAGCGAAGTTGTTGGAGGTCATCTCCAAAATTCCGATACGGGTGAGGAGATTCTCGCGCTCAACAGGGTTAGCCTCATTGGCGAGTGCCTCGCGGAGGTACTTGTTGGCCTTGCCATACTCCTTGCGGTTCTGGAACACCTGTGCCAATACCATCGCGATATTTGATTGAGGCTTTGCTGCGTAGTATTTCTCGCCTACCGAAACAAAGAAGTCGCTCTCGCAGTTTGTGCGGCTCATCAACAAGAACGCCTGTTCAATAACTGCCACATCGTCAGGGTTTGCGTTGATTTTGCCCTCAAATATGCGTTGAAGATTCTCGCACGAAGCGGCACCACTTGTACCGAAGCAGGTCTCAAATTGGTTCTTGAACTCCATTTGCGAAGGGTCTATTGAAGCGAAATACTTTGAGCAAGAGTCGTAGGTATTTACTACGGTCATTGCATCAACAATATCGTTCGCGTAGTCATCGCAGATATTCTTGAAGTAGATAGCAACCAACTCCGGATCGGCAGTACCTGTCGCCTCAACCTGTGCAGCGATAGCGGCCTCAAAGTCTTTGCGGATACCCTCACGGTCGCTCTCACGATAGGTCAAATGCTCACGAGCCTTGCGGTCAAGGATATAAGCCTTGCCACGCTTTGGGTGATTGCCGAAGTTGTCCAAACGCAAATCGTAGAGCAAGAGCAACGAATCGACATAGATATTCTTCTCGTCTATTGAGCGTGCGCGGTTGATCTTCTGTTTGTAGAGTTTGATGCCGTTAGCATAAGTATTCTCCGAAGCGGCAGGGCAACTCTTCAACAACACTTGAAGGAAGTGTGCCGCCTGATTGTAATTACGATTTGCCAACTCCTCTTTGAGGAAGGTGCTTGCCAAGATGTTCTCCCTGCGCTGCTCGGGAGTCTCTCCCCACTTTGCATACTGCGGATCACTGAAATCTTGGGCGGAAGTGCTACTCGCAACAAATGCGAAAGCCAAACCTACAATTAACTTTGAAATCTTCATAATATCTCTTTTTTTATTATAACAAATTGGTTCTAATCATACTTTGGTCTTACAAACCAATAATCCTCTCCGAAGAGTGATAGTCCTAAACCGATCTTGAAGTAGTCTTGACGAATAAGACCAATCTTCGGTGTGTTGCTCATCAGAGCGTGAGAGCCTCGCAGACCATACTCAAAACATACATCTATGGAGGTTGTTCCCATAAACTTTATCGGGAAGCCCAAACCTGCTGTAACGGCGTACTGCGGAATACTCTTGTCGTTATAGGTCTGATAGTAGTTGCTATAACGGAAACCTACGCGATAGGCGATTCGGTTGAAGTAGTTTCGCACATCAAAGCGGTTTGGCGTATATGCAAAGCCGACCTTTGCGGTGTGGGTGTCCACATATCTAACCTTCATACCTCCGTTGATAGTCTCCTCAAAGTGTCCATTGTTGCCACTGCCCCAAGCCCCGAACTCATACTCGGCAGTTGCCATCAACTTTATGCTTTGGTACATCACGCCGACCTTGGCTGTGTGTGGGAGGCGCATCTGCGATACGCTGGACTCTCTGTAAGCGTAACTCTCGTATTGGTCGTTGAGGTAGATACTCTTTGTAACCTTTGGTCGCAGGCTACCTCCATAGTCGTAGGTTGCACCGAGCGAGAGCATATTCTTCTCTGTTGCGAGAATGTTCCAGAGCAAGCCCAACTGAAACTTGAAGTTGGATACGGCATATTCGTCTTCGCCCTTAACCGAGTAGAAGGAGCTATCTCCCACAAAGTTGTTCTCAATCGTTGAGGTGTAGTTGTGGTTGATTTTTCCCCAATAATACTTTGCCGCTGCGCCTATCGAGAACCCCTTGAACGGCTCCCAGCCGATACCGAGTTTAACCTCCGTGATGTCGCCATCGCCCGAATAGGTGTAGGAGGCTGTACCGATATTTCCCGCAATGTTGTCATTCTGGTCAAGGAACGACATCTTGTAGCCGACGCTACTGTATGGCATAAGGCTCAATCCGATACCGAGTTTCTTCGCCACAGGGAACTGAACTGCAATCTCGTGGAAGTTTATCGTATTCTTCGCGTTCTTCGCTGTTCCGGCGTAGTTGCCCGCGCTGTTGTACTTGTACTGCGAGTTTTGCAGGAAGTTGGCCTCTGCGCCAAAGCCAAAGAGGAAACTCTTTCGCAACGTCGCGCTATAACCGGCAGGGTTTACAAGGCTTGGCATCTGTGTTGAGTACCACGCAACTCCCGCGCCACCCATAGCACGCATTTGAGCCGTTCCAATCACTTGCAACTCTCCAATGCCGAACATCGTATATGGCGAGTACGCAGTTACGGCTGCTCCGCCTTGTGCCGATACGTGCAGTGTGCCGAATATGGCGCAAAGGGCGGCAATTACCGCAGTACGCAAACTTCTATATATTGTTTTTCGATACATTATACTCCAAAATATGGTTTAATCCCGTAAACATTAGTTTACGACCTGCAAATATCGCATTTTTAATTCGATTAACAAAATATTTGGCGTCGCCACCGCAAAAAATTATACATTTTTTAACATTGGAGTGCGAAACTCGCTCGGCATAGCCCTCGATTTCGTGTAAAACTCCCTGCATCACGCCCTGTTCAATGGCGGAGGTTGTCGAGTTGCCAAACTCTTGGGTTGGCTCTGTCGCCTCGCACATCGGTAACGATGCCGTAAAGTGGTGTAGAGCCTTAAAGCGGAAGCCTACACCGGGCGATATATTGCCACCCTTGAACACCCCGTTCTCAATAATGTCAAATGTTATGGCACTACCCATATCCACCACCAGCGCATCTTTGATACCCATTCCGCATACGACACCGACAGCCGTTGCAATGCGGTCAGCCCCAAGTGTTTGACGTGTAGCGTACTCAATCTCGATTGGTACTTCGGTTTGGGCTGTAAAGCACAACACACGCTCAACCTTTGAGCGAAGAGCCTCGCATATCTTATCGGCATTGCCGCGAGTAGAGGATACGATGGCACACTTGATATCTCTGCCCTCAATAGACTGCTCTACGGCTTTGATATCAAATGCCTCTGTGTCGGCGGTGAACATCACCTCGCTTTTATCTACAACGGCAAACTTGCATCTGGTATTGCCCTCATCTATAATTAAATTTGCCATAAATTCATTAGCCATTGGTCATTAGCCATTAGCTTTTATAAATTCTTCAATACATTAACTGCTGTTGCAATATCTGCCACTTGTCGCACGGTCATTGCCAACTTACCGTCTAACTGTTTGAGTACGAAGCGGTCGGGCTGCTCGGTAACTTTACGCAACATATCCATAAAGATATCGCTACGATAGAACGGCGAGTGTTCGTCGCCCACGAAGCGCACGATCATCAGTCCATTCTTCACCTTCACTCGCTCCATACCGAGACGTTTCGCCTCCCAGCGCAGACGGACGGCGTTCATCAACTCCTTCGCCTCCTCCGGCATCTTGCCGAATCTATCCTCCAACTCCGACTCAAAGCGGGCGAGCGACTCCTCGTCAGGCATTGCGTCAATCTTGCGGTAGAGTTTCAGTCGCTCCGCCTGCTGACGAACATATCGTTCAGGCAACTCGGCAGTGGCATCGAGTTCAAGTGTTACGTCCTCAACATAGCCACTCTCCTCAACCACGCTCTGCTCCTCGCGACTTAAACCTGCCACATCAAGACCCTCGGCACGCAACTCGGCGATAGCCTCATTAAGTATCTTCTGGTAGGTCTCAAAGCCGATATTTGCGATAAAGCCACTCTGCTCGGCACCGAGTAGGTTTCCTGCGCCACGAATATCCAAGTCCTGCATCGCGATATTGAATCCCGAACCCAAATCCGAGAACTCCTCAATGGCACGCAGTCGTCTTCTCGCATCGCTTGACAGCAACTCGTCGGGGCGCGACAGCAGATAGCAATAGGCCTTCTTGTCGCTTCTGCCCACACGTCCTCGTAATTGGTGCAGGTTGCTCAATCCGAAGCGGTCGGCATTGTTGATGATGATGGTGTTCACATTCGGAATATCAACACCACTCTCCACGATTGAGGTGGCAACCAATACATCAAAGTCGTGATATATGAAGTCCATTATGGTCTTCTCCAACTCGGCAGGTCGCATCTGTCCGTGGGCTACCGCTACGCGGGCATTCGGGCAGAGGCGCATCAACATACCCTTGATGCTCATCAGGTCCTCCACGCGATTGTGTATGAAATAGACCTGTCCATCGCGAGCCAACTCTGCCTCAATAACCTCCTTGACCAACTCCTCGGAGAAGGTGTGCGACTCGGTCTCAATAGGTCGTCGGTTTGGCGGTGGGGTAGAGATGA
>JAFXHB010000100.1 GCA_017536605.1 Alistipes sp. | reverse complement strand
GTTGGAGCAGGCGGCACGAGCGCAAGCACCTGAACATCAGAAGGCTCCCGCACAGCGCGTGGCAGACTTTGTGGCGGGGCGCAGGTCGGCATCACTGCCAAAATGCTCCTATGTGCCGGGTCTTGTGGAGTCGCGCCTTGACGAGTGGCTGCCACGGTTTATGGCAACGCGTTTGCGCGAGGCAATCTCGGTCTTTGATAGGCGAATGAGGGGCTATCTGACAAATGAGGCGGTGGTTGTCGGCGTGGAGTCGAGGACATCTACTCCGGTGCGTATTCCGCGTGATAAGGAGACTCTCCAACACCCCGAAGTCAAGGGGTTGTACCCTACGGGTGAGGGGGCAGGCTTTGCGGGGGGCATTATCTCTGCCGCCCTTGACGGTGAACGTATCGCCGAGGCGATATGTCAATTAAAGGGTAGATAAAAGGATAAGACAGGGAATACTCCCATTTCTGTTTTATACACCTACGGGCGAGAGTGTTGTGGTCTTTGCGCTCGGCTCTACCTGTTGAGGTAGCGTTGATGGACCTCCTCCAATATCTCTCGGCGGAGTTTCTCTTTGCTATCACCCAAAACAAGTAGGGATATTGCACCAAAAAGCGGAGAGGTAAACCAAAATATCAACAACCAGCCAAAAATACTACGCTCTCGCTTTTTCGCCATTATAATAGGAAGTACAATGTAAAGGCACACAAACAAGACCAAACCAACAATAGCAAGCACCACTATCGCTGCTGTTGATAATGCCGTTGCCGCCGAAATTAAGGAGAATAACTCCTCACTCGTTAATAACTCTTCATACATAAATTAACTATTTTTTAGTTTTCTTGCTATCCAAAGCATAATTCAAAATTCCCAATCGGTTACCCCACCCAAAAATCGGAGATGATTGAGGAAATTTTGTGCTAAACAAGGGAACGAAAGCGGAGCATAGTTTGCCTATGTGAGCATTTCGTTATCCGTAGTGCAGTGCAAAATTTACCAATCAGAACGATTTTTTACTCGTCAAGACGTATAATGTTTGCACCAATAGCATTCAGGCGTCCCTCAATATCGCGGTAGCCCCTATCTATCTGGTCTATATTCTGAATGGTGCTGACACCGTCGGCACTCATCGCCGCAATAAGCAACGACACACCGGCACGAATATCAGGCGAGGACATCTTCGCTGCGCGGAGTTGATGTTCGTGATTTTGACCGATTACGGCGGCACGGTGAGGGTCGCAAAGGATAATCTGCGCACCCATATCTATCAATTTATCCACAAAGAAGAGGCGGCTCTCAAACATCTTTTGGTGAATCAACACCGTGCCCTTCGCCTGTGTCGCAACAACGAGGAAGATGGACAAGAGGTCTGGTGTCAATCCCGGCCACGGAGCATCGGCAATAGTCATAATCGAGCCGTCAATAAAACTCTCGATGCGGTAGTGGTCCTGCTGTGGGATATAGAGGTCATCACCCCTGCGCTCCATTGCGATACCGAGTCGCGCGAACTGCGCCGGAATAATGCCGAGATTCTCAAACGATACACCCTTGATTGTGAGTGCCGAACGGTTCATTGCCGCCATACCGATAAAACTACCCACCTCAATCATATCGGGTAACATCGTGTGCGTAGTGCCTCCGAGCGACTCCACTCCCTCAATTTCAAGGAGGTTGGAGGAGATACCCGAAATCTTCGCACCCATACGGTTCAGCATCTTGCAGAGTTGTTGCAGGTATGGCTCACAGGCAGCGTTATAGATTGTGGTCTTGCCCTTCGCCAAGACTGCCGCCATAACGATATTTGCCGTACCGGTAACCGACGCCTCGTCAAGCAACATATAAGTTCCTTTAAGTTGCTTGGCTCGCACCGTGAAGAAGGACTCCGCGGCGTCAAAGTCAAACTCGGCACCGAGTTTCTGGAAGCCGATAAAGTGGGTGTCAAGACGGCGACGACCTATCTTATCGCCTCCCGGCTTCGGAATATAACCCACACCAAATCGCGCTAACATCGGACCGACAATCATCACCGAGCCACGCAGACGCATACAGCGGTTGCGGTAGTCCTCCGAGGCGAGGTAGTCGAGGTTTATATCCTTGGCGCAGAAGGAGTAGCACTCCTCCGAGAGTCGCTCCACCTTCACGCCCATCGCCTGCAAGAGGTCGATAAGTTGAATTATATCGAGAATCTGGGGGATGTTGTCAATCACAACCGTCTCCTCCGTAAGCAACGTCGCGCAGATTATCTGCAACGCCTCATTCTTTGCTCCCTGCGGTCTAATTTCGCCCGACAGACGACGACCACCTTCAACCTTAAAAATTGCCATAGTGTCCGAATTTTTACCAAAGATAAGAAATTTTGGATAATCTGCCAAAAAAATATTTGGGGCTATTAGCTGTTAGCCATTAGCCATTGGCTTTTTTTAGTGAGGAGATAGGAGTTAGGAGATAGGAGATAGGAGATGAGACTAATGAGACAAATAAGACAAATGGGGAATTATGTTTTTGGCGTTACCCATTAGTCTCATTGGTCGTATAGGTCTTATAAGTCCCATTTTTTAACGCCTTGTGGGGAGGGTATCGTTTTCGATACCTATGGTTACGAGGTGGAGGAAATGGAAAGGAGGGTGGAGATAGAAGATAAAGTGTAACTGATAATTAGCGGTAACAGCGGTGCTTTGCATCGTTGTTACTATTTGCTACCGACTTTTTTGCTCTTTCAAAAATAAGTTTTTAACTTTGTGGGGCAATCGCAAGGTTGCAGACATAATTACGCAGAAAGTGTAAGTTTATTTTCTAATTGCGAACGTAGGAAATTCGATTATGGCGGAGAATAGGCTGACATCTTTTGCGTCATACCGCTTGGTATGGCGTGGAGTTGTTACTTATTTATGCCATAAGGTTATCCTACGACCTGCAATTACTAAATAAGTTTTCAGCACCACGCTCTCTTTTTGCGTAATATAGGTTTGAGCAACTTTTTGTTAAACTTAAATTTATATTACAATGAAAAAACTATCTATTTTTATTTGCGCACTCTTTGCAGTGGCAACCGTATCTGCACAGCGAGTTGCAGTGCTCGATTTTAATGCCGGTGTAGGCGTATCGCAAGCCGATGTTGATGGCATCTCGGCAATTTTCAACACCTACTTTTCGCCAAGAGGTTACACCTTGGTAGAGCGCACACAGATTGACCGAGTAATTGACGAGCAGAACTTTCAGCGAGGAAAACTTACACAATCGCAAATGGTTCGTGTTGGTCAGATTTTGAATGTATCGAAAGTAGTTATCGGCGATGTAAATATCGTGATGAATCAGTACAATGTAGATGTGCGAGTGGTTAATGTCGAGTCGGGAACAATCTCGGCAAAAGATGGTGCAACTTGGGCTCCGGGCAGTTCATATCGTACAATGATGTCGCAACTTGGAACTCGCTTGGCAGGGAAAATTGCTATCACTCCAACGGCACCTGTAACATCATCTGCAACCACGCCAGCCTCTCCAAGTGTGCGTAAGCGCACTACTGTAGAGGTTGTAATGGGCTATTTGAAGGTTTTTCCCACCGAGTTAGGAGTCTTTCCAAGTGAGCCAACAAGTGTTATTGCACAAATAAATAATCAACATATGCACGATTACGACACGTGGCGCATACCTACCGCCGAGGAACTTGCATTGCTCCGTGCAAACGGTTATTTGAAAGATGCCGCCTATATGAGCAAATCAACTTCATCATCAAGAGGTATTGTTTTGCTTGTAACGGATAAGAATGAGACCTATTTGCAAAAGGAGGCGAGGTTGAAAGAAGAGGCGAGATTGAAAGAAGAGGCAAGATTGAAAGAAGAGGCAAAGGCAAGAAAACAAGAAGAAGAGGCAAGATTGCGAGAAGAAGCAAGGGTACGCAAACAGCAGATCGCCGATGGAAAGGGTGATAATGGAGTGTATAAGGTTGGTTATTATTACAATGTAGATGGCAAGAAGGGGGTTGTTTTTGAAGTCTCTGCCGACGGAAAGCACGGAACAATAATTAGCATTACTGAAATGCATTATAATTGGTATGGCGCCAAAGCGTGGTGTAGTAACCTTGGCAGTGGCTGGCGATTGCCTACAGAAGAGGAACTACATGTTATATGTAGCAATAATGCCGCTTTAGACGTTACACTAACTGCGGTAGTAGGTAGAACTATAAATATAAAAGGACATTTTTGGTCATCAACAGAGTATAGCTCAGATGTCGCGTGGGCTGTCCGTTTACCTGACGGCTACACTTTCGTTTATGGTAAGAGAGACAGTCTCTATGTGCGTGCCGTTTGTGCTTTTTAGAAATTAGGTTTTTGGCTTTGAGGCTTTTTACCCTCCGCAGAAAACTCTGCGGAGGGTTGTTTTTTGGGGGCAGATTTTTGTGGCATTGAATGGCATTCGGGCTTTCAGCCCTTAATGGCATTTAATGACAACGCAGTCCAAAGGACTGCTTAATAACAAAGCGCATTTGCCATTAAGCGAGTGAAACGAGCGATTGCCATTCGTTGCCATTCAATGCCATCAAATTTGGCGTTACCCATTAGTCCCATTGGTCGTATTGGTCCTATTAGTCTTATTGGTCTCATCTCCTAACCCCCAACTCCTATCTCCTATCTCCTCACCCCCCCCTTTTCCCTCTTTAATAACACAAAAAGTCTTTTTAATGGCATTTTGCGAAAAAATTGGTAAATTACGACACTTTTTTAACGCTTTTGTTTTTATTGTGTTTTGCGTGGTCGCTTTTGCTGTAACTTTGCCCCCGACTTGCAATTAAACTACTTTTCAACTATGTTTGAATCTACTCTATGGGCTAATATAGATGTAGCCAAGACCTATGAAACTCAAAATCGGGGTATTCACTCAACCTCCCTGTCAAGGGCGATGCTCGGCTTTGTGCGTTCGGGAACGAAACGTCTGCACCAAAACGACAGCGTCGTATCTATCGCCGAGGGCGAACTCTTCCTCCTTGAACGGGGTATCCACTACGAGGAGAATATACCCTCGTGCGAAGGCTCATTTGAGCAGATTGCCTTCTATCTCTCCGCCTCCGACATCTATCATCTACTCTTCAACCTTAATGCCGGATTTGGAAACTTGGACCTCGCACGTCACCACTGCACAAAGTGCAGAACAAAGAGTGTGGTCTCGGTGAAGGCGGATAAGTATATTGCCGCCCTCTTTGCCGATGTAAACCGAATGTTGCAGCAAGCAAACAATCAAGAGGGCTCAATGCGCGGGCAGATTAAACTCAACGAACTATTCTTTCTGATACTGAATGGCGAGGGCTCCTGCCTGAAACACAAATTGTTAAATGCCGCCGATATGGTCTATGAGCAGTTCTTTGAGGTGGTCTATCAAAACCTCTTTCGCGACATCTCTGTTGAGGAGTTGGCATCTATGACAAACCGCTCGCTCACCTCCTTCAAAAAGGACTTCAAGCGCATCTTCGGTATGCCCCCACACCGCTGGATTGTGGAGAAGCGATTGGAGAGGGCGAAGATGCTGCTGATATCAACCAATAAGACCGTATCAGAGGTTGGCGCAGATTGCGGATTTGCCAACATCTCACACTTCATAAAACTATTTAAGCGTAGGTTTGGAATAACCCCAAAGGCCTTGCATAAGGTGGGATAGAAGAGTGCAGGGTTACCGCCCTGCACTTTTAGTTATATGTAATAAGGAACTCCTACTACTCCTTGTTTTCGGCAATGTAACGCCAAAGTGGTGCGGCGTGCATCGCCTGAATAATGCCACCTTCGGATAGAATCTCGCGCACCTCATCTTTTGTGAAGAGGTGTACATCAATGTCTTCACTCTCCTCGGGGTGTCGCTCGGTTATCGGCTCAACGCCCTCTGCCAAGAAGGTGTAGTTTAGATTGTTGTGGTTTGAGGGGTTTGCCGAGAGCGTCATATAGAGCGACCAGCGACCCCCTCCGTAGCCGGTCTCCTCCTCCAACTCGCGCTTTGCCCCCTCCATCGGGGAGGCGTCTGTCGGGTCAATCAACCCGGCACACAACTCGTAGTGCGTCTCTCCAAGACCGTGTCTATATTGACTTATCAGGAGAATCTTGCCATCTTTGGTTGTGGCGAGAATGTTTGCCCACGTAGGGAACTCAAAGACGTACCAACGTGGGATAATCACTCCATTGGGCATTTGTACCTTATCGCGTCGCACGGTGCACCACTCTCCTTCTTGAAGGAGATATTCGCTTGATAGAACGCTCCATTTGCGGTTTTTGAGGGGTTTCATAAAGTGTTGTAGAGTAGTTTGGTGCAAAGGTATGATTTATTTTTGTAAGCGCAATATCGGGCAGTAAAGAGAAGTCGTTTAGTAGTTTTTTGGGAGTGTGCAATTTTTGTATTACTTTTGCGGAGTTTTAGGGACGAAAAGTCCTAATACGGGTTAGGTTCCGTAGCTCAGTTGGATAGAGCAGCAGCCTTCTAAGCTGCGGGTCGTGGGTTCGAATCCCGCCGGAATCACTTTTAAACCTTATAACACACCCTGTTGTAAGGTTTTTTGTGTTTATATACATCATATCCAACACAAAAATAAATGACTAAAACACCCTTAAAATGCCAATTATAAGGATGTTATCCCATTACAAACCTTACAACATCTACAATGTGATGAACATCAACTACATTGGTGGAGTGGGTGTGGTATAAGGCTTGTTTTGCTCCCCAAAATGATACCTATATGTGACCTCTTTTATTAGGTCTCAACAAATGCCATAACAATTTAATAACTAATGAATTATGTGGAATATTGGGTTTTGTTGCAGAGCTGCAAAAGTAGGTAAAGATGGACTATCTCCAATAGAGATGGTTATCACAGTTGACAAGGTAAGAAGTTTTAGGAGATTATCCATTAAGGTTGAGCCCAATGAGTATAAAAGGCTAATGTCCTATAAAAGAGATAACTATGTCAAAAGATTCTGTGAAACAGAGAGATTAAAGGCTTATGAGGTTATCTCAAAATTGGAGAGGTTGGGTATCCCTATTACCATAGATAGTATTAGAGATGCTCTACTTAATGGAGTAAACACAAAATACACATTGAGTGATTTACAAAAGGAGTTCCTACAAATCAGCCAACAAAGAGTTGGTTATGACCTATCACTTCCCTCCTATCAGAGATATGTAAGAGTAACCAATAAGGTGATTGCAATTTTAGGGAATATGGAGTGTAAAACAATTATCAACAAACATATGAGGTTGTTGGCAGCAGAACTTAGAAGAAGATTGCAGATATCAAGTTTTGCAAACCAATGGTCCATAGTTAAACTATTCATCAACTTTGGGATAACCAATAATAAGATATTTGGTAGGAGTATTTTTGACTCAATAAAGGCTGAAAGGAGGTCTAAAAAAGTAGAGTATCTTACTATTGAAGAGTTGGATAAGATAAGGAATACCCCCTACTCAACACCATCTTTGCAAAGGGTGGCCGATATTGCCATTTTACAAGCCAATTTAGGGTTGGCCTATTGTGATTTAGTTGATATTAGTAGAGATGACATCAAAGAGTATGGAGATGTAAAATACATACAAAAACAAAGACAAAAAACAGGAGTGGAATATATCTCAATCATTACAAATGAATCCTTTGATATATTGGAAAGATGTGATTATAATATCCATATCACAAATCAGGCTTATAATAGATTTTTGAAGTTGGTTGCTCAACAAGCTGGGATTACAAAGTCCATTCATAGCCATATGTTAAGACATACATTTGCTCATCATCAACTTAATGAAAAGCACCTGAACATTGCTACTGTATCAAGAATGTTGGGGCATACTAATTTGCAACAAACAATGCATTACTGCCAGAAACATACATCCACAGTGCTTGAAGAGTATTTGCAGCACAACTAATCCTCCTTATACCACACCCACACCACCAATGTAGTTGATGTTCATCACATTGTATATGTTGTAAGGTTTGTAATGGGATAACATCCTTATAATTGGCATTTAAGGGTGTTTTAGTCATTTATTTTTGTGTTGGATATGATGTATATAAACACAAAAAAACCTTACAACAGGGTGTGTTATAAGGCTTAAAAGTGATTCCGGCGGGGCTCTAAATCATCTTTATAAACACCTTATACACAGCTTTACTGCAACTTTTAATCTACATATGGTCTCACATAGGTCTCAGAAAAATAGTGCCTTCTTCGCGAAGGTAATAGTTATTACTGATTCTCCAAACTATATTCAATAGATTCTTAATACCAAATCTAATGTGTCAATATC
>JAFXHB010000099.1 GCA_017536605.1 Alistipes sp. | reverse complement strand
TCTTCAAGGCATATACCGACCGCGAAGAGGCGGATATGGTGGTGTCGGACCTGCGAGAGCGAGTACGTGAGAGTGGCTGCACGTGGAACGACGTGGCGATACTCTACCGCACCAACAACCAGTCGTTGGCACTTGAAGGCGCACTTCGCAAAAAGGGTGTTCCGTACAGAATATATAGCGGTACCTCTTTCTACGACCACAAAGAGGTGAAAGACCTCCTCTCCTACCTCCGCTTGATTGTCAATCCGCGCGACAACGAGGCGTTGAAGCGTATTATAAACACTCCGGCACGAGGTATTGGCGATGCAACCATAGCGCGTATTGAGGCGATTGCACAGGCGCGTCAGGTGTCGATGTGGGAGGCGATAGATACCTTGGTGGAGCAGACCCCCGCCGACGCTGTTGAGAAGGCTATCGTGAAGAAGGTGTCAGAGTTCGTTGCACTTATTCGCTCGCTCTCGCTTGAACGCGAGCAGAAGGAGTTGTACGAGTTCGGTATGGAGGTGGCGGTGCGAAGTGGCATCTTGCCATACTATCGCCTACAAAATACGGTGGAGGCGCAGTCTGCCATCGCAAATATAGAGGAGATGCTCAACGCTATGCAACTCTTCCACGAGCAGGTCGAGTCGGATATCCGCAACGGGGAGCGTGAGGAGTTTGAGCGTGCCACCGTAGATGAGTGGTTGCAGAACCTGATGCTCCTGACCGATATGGACAACGAGGACGACGAGGAGAACAAGGAGCATATAACGCTGATGACCATACACTCGGCAAAGGGCTTGGAGTATGACTACGTATATATTGTTGGTTGCGAGGACGGATTGTTCCCGTCGCAACGCACCCTTGAAACGATAGAGGGCATTGAGGAGGAGCGACGATTGTTCTACGTCGCCTTGACACGTGCCAAAACTCTGGTAACCCTCTCGTGCGCGGAGATGCGCTTCAAGTGGGGCAATATGGAGTTCTCGCAACCGAGTCGTTTCCTCGCGGAGATAGACGAGCAATACACCGAGAGCGATATCGACCTCAAAAAGACACGCGCCCAACACCGCAAAGAGCAGGAGGAGGGTGGTAGTGCGCTTGATCTTCTGCGCCGTCGCTTTGATGTGCGCCACCAGCAACAAGCGGAAAACGGAAAGCGGAACGCGGAAAACGCCGGTCAGAGAATGGGCGGATTTTTCAGAAGAGAGATTCCTGCTCAACCGCAACCCGTGCGTACGCCACAGCGTGATGTGTCGGGTATGCGCCGAGTGAACACCTCGACCGTCGGTCAGGTTATCGCTACCCCTTGTGCCTATACGATAGGGGAGAGGGTTGAGCACCCGCGCTTTGGTCGTGGCGAGGTGGTGGGCATCGAGCCATTGGCAACAGACCACAAGTTGGTGGTGCGCTTTGTGAGTGGCGAGGAGAAGACGTTGCTTGCCAAGTTGGCGAAATTGACAAAACTCTGATAGGTGGAGGTCTCTATAACAGAAAAAGAGGGCGAAAACCCTCTTTTTGTGTTGTTACTTTTTGCATCATCGCCCCATCTCTATCTCTTGAATAGATTTGCTGCCGAGAGTTTAACCTCCGGTGAAGGGGCATATACGCCGAAGACAATCTTATACTCCATCTCCATCGTTACGATATTCACCGCCGAGCCGATTGTGCCGATACGCTGTCCGCGTTGCACGATAGCACCCTTTGCCACCGACACCGCAGAGAGGTTGGCGTAGGAGGTGATATACTCGCCGTGAGCGATATAGATATCGTATTTGTTGTTCACCTTATTACGCTTAATATCTATAATCTTACCCTCGTAGATAGATGTTACGGCTGCACCCTCCTTACCGGTAATCTCGGCCATATTTCCCTTATATCGCTTAACGCGACCTCCAACAACCGGAAGTGGGAGCGCGGTGGTGTTTGCCGAGAAAGATGCACCCGCCTTGTTACCCTTGATAAGTTTGCGGAGTTGCTTGATGGCGGCATTCAACTTCTCCTCGTGTTCCATCTTGGAGCGAAGCACGCTCTGCTGCTTTGAGGACATTGTGCTGATAGCCTTTTTGGCGGCCGACATATCCGAGCGCAACCTCTTGCGCTGGTTGTCAAGGCGACGCTTTGTGGCGGACAACTCCTCGCGTCGCTTGGAGAGGGCTTCGCGCTCGGCCTGTACATCTTTGCGGATAGAGATTATCTCCTCAATCTGGCGGAAGCGATACTCCGTCGCGCCCCTCAACATCGCAATACGGTGAGCCATCTCGGCAAAGGACTTTGAGGAGAAGATGTAGGCGAGGTGATTTTGATAGCGGTAGTTGCGATATGCCGCACGCGCCAACTCGCGGACATTCTCTTCGAGTTTTGTCTGCTCGCCGGAGAGGTTCTCCAAGCGTCTTTCGGAGGCGGCAACCTCCTCGGTGAGTCGCTTAATCTGTCGTGTTGTTTCGCGAATCAGGGCGTTACGATGCTCAATCTGCTTGGTCAGCGAATTGACCTGCTTCTCGGCAGAAGCCTTGCTCTTTTTGAGTTTTGCGAGTTCTCGCTCCTCGTTGGCTATGCTACGTTCAAGGTTGGCGATAACCCGCTTTTGTTGCTCAATTTTGCTTGTCTGCGCCGACGTAGTCAGACAAACGAGGAGAAGGGATAGAACTATTATGAGGTTTCGTACAAGTGCCATATCTACTGCTGTTTTGACATCTTAAATCTCGCCTCAATCTCCTTTACGTCGGCACCCCTTTCAAGGGCTTTGCGCCAATAGAGTTCAGCCATAAATTTGTCGCCGAGGGCAAAGAGAATATCGCCATAGTGCAACGCCATCTCCACCGACTTCTCTCTATCAAGCGAGAGGGCCTGTTGCATATATCGCTTCGCCTCGTCGTAGCGTCCGAGTTTATAGAGTACCCACGCCATAGTGTCAAGGTAGGTGGCATTGCTCTTTGAGAGCGATATTGCTCGCGAAGCCATCGCTAACGCCTGCTCCAAGTTGCGCCCCTCCTCCGAGAGGAAGTAGGCGTAGTTGTTCAACACCGAGTGGTTGTCTGGGTTGTATTGCAGAGCCTTGTCGTATGCCTTGTAGCAACGCTTTTTCTCGTTGCGATGGGCTTCAATATCACCAATATCTCCCCATATTTCGCTTCGGGCAATATCATCTTTGACATACATCAGGGCTTGATGACAATACTCAATCGCCTCATCAAATCTATTCTCTCCCACAGAGTGATAAGAGAGGGCACGTATCAGTTCGACCTCCTTCGGAAAGTGTCTATATGCTTGTTTTATATATTTGAAAGCCGAGTCCGGACGTTCAAGCCCCACCTCGCCAGATATCACGCGGGCAAAATCTCTCATCTTTGGCTGTGGCGTTGAGGCGAGGTGCTTTTTGCTGAGTATCATAGCCTCCTCCTTTTTGCCCACCATAAAGAGATGCACGATGTATTGGTCTAAAACCTCCTCATTGTCGGGGTGAAGTGCAAACAACCTCTTTATCAAAGCATCGTACTGCGCCAAGTATTGACGATAGTTATCCTGATTCTCGCGCAACCCTGCCCAAACCTCACACTTCTTCTCTACTGCCACCTGCTTGTGAGCAAAGAGTCTATCAACTATGGCAAGGTACTCGCCCATCTGTTGGCGGTTGTAGTAGAAGCCACCAAACGCTACGAGCAGGTCAAGATTTTCGCCATCAACCTCCAAGCCCTGTTGGTATGTGGCAACAGCCAGCGAGTCGCGGCGGGTGAGGTTGTAGAGGTTTGCCAGAGCGAGGTAGCACTCCGCATCGTAAGGGGTCTTCTGAATATCCCGCTTTGCAATCGTCTCCGCCTCCTCAATGCGGTTATCTTCAAGCAGAAGTCGCTGTTGCAGGTTACGCAACGGCGAGAATCTGCCGAGTCGAGAGTATGCGCTATCCAACAGCACTATCGCCTCCCCTTTACGCCCCATCTCGGCAAGCAGAGCCGCCAAGACGTGGTAGTTGCCAGGCTCGGTGCTGCGCTCAATGAGTCGGTATGCCAACGGTATCGCCGCCTTGTATTGGGAGGTGCGAATCAACGCGTCAAGATACAAATCCGCGTAGTGGAGGTTTGTGGTATCCCCCTCGTATGCTCGCTGGGCATATTTTGCACGCAGGGCGAGGTTCTGCTCCAATCGCGCAAGCATCGCCAACGACGGTGCGTGGGTGGAGTCCCTCTCCATAATCAAGCGCAACAAATCCTTTGCACGGAGTGTGTCCTGATGAATGGTCAGGCTCTTTATCGCCTCGGTATATTGCTCTGTGGTTAGTTGCCCGTCAGGGTGTGGCGAAGTGTGCTGTGGAACAAATCCACAACAGAACACCGCAACCAAGAGTATAGCAACAACCTTTTTCACTCTACAAAAAAGCCAATGGCTAATGGCTAAAAGCTAAAAGCCTATTAAAGTACGCTATCAAATTGGTGGAGGAAGCGTACGTCGTTCTCGAAGTAGAGTCGCAAGTCCTTCACGCCGAACTTCAACATCGCGATACGCTCCACGCCCATACCGAAAGCGAAGCCCGAATACTCCTTAGGGTCAATGCCGTTTGCCTCCAAGACATTCGGATCAACCATTCCGCAACCCATAATCTCCAACCAGCCGGTACCCTTACATACAGGGCAACCCTTACCACCGCAGAGGTTGCACGAAACGTCCAACTCCGCCGAAGGCTCGGTGAATGGGAAGTACGATGGGCGCATACGAATTTGGGTCTTCTCGCC
>JAFXHB010000098.1 GCA_017536605.1 Alistipes sp. | reverse complement strand
TCGTACAGACCGCGTCCTACGTTGCCGAAGCCGAACATTCCGATTGTGAGTTTTCTATCTGCCATATTATTCTCTATTTATAAATTCCAAAATAAGTCTGTTTAGCGACTCCGCCTCCACAAGGAAACCGTCGTGCCCGAAGGAGGAGTCTATAAGGTGATACTGCGAGCCTTTGATATTGTCGGCAAGGTAGCGGTTCTCAACCTCCGTAAAGAGTATGTCGCTTGTGATACCCACTACAAACGTGCGACTCTTGATTGCCTGCAAGGCACGCTCTACGCCACCGCGACCACGACCAATATCGTGCGAATCAACAGCCTGCGAGATGCGATAGTAGGAGTAGGCATCAAATCGCGTGCGCAGTTTCTCCCCCTGATAACGCTGATAGGAGTGTACTCGGCGAGAGAAGAGGTTATCTTTCAACTCCTCGTTATCCTGCTGCGTAAGACAGTAGGCCGGTCCCCCGCGATAACTCAACAGAGCAACACTTCTTGCCACCGATAGCCCCTTGTCGGCGGCATCGTCGCGTCGCTCTCCAAAGGTTGCATCATTTTCAAGAATCATTCTCTGCGACTCGTTGAATGCCGATATCCAAGGTGTCGTCTTGGCTCCCGTAGCGATAAGCACCAAGTTCTCTGCCAAGTCGGGGTTTGATAACGACCACTCCAAACATTGGAAGCCTCCGATAGAACTGCCGATAAGCAACTTTACTCGCTTTATGTTGAGGTGGTCTGCCAATCGTTGATGACACGCCGCCATATCGCGTATCGTAAATTTTGGAAAGTCGCCATACCACTTCTCGCCCGTAGCGGGGTTTACCGATAGTGGGCCCGTCGTACCGTAGTGTGAGCCGAGAAAGTTGGCGCAGATGATAAAGTAGCGCGACGAGTCGAGCAACTTGCCCTCGCCTATCATCTCGGGCCACCACGACTCCACGTCCGACGAGGCGGTCAAGGCGTGGCATACCCAGATGATGTTTGAGTCATCGGCATTACGCTCGCCGTAGGTGTCGTAGGCGATTGTTAGCTCTTCAAGAACTCCTCCTGCCTCCAAATGTAGAGGCTCTGTATCGTGAAAAAATTTAGCCATATTTTTTAGCTTTTAGCCATTAGCCATTAGCCAATTCTTTTAATTTTGAATTTAGCATTTTGCATTTTGCATTATATTTGAGCAAACGCCTGCTCAAAGTCCTCAATAATATCCTCTACCGCCTCCAAGCCTGCCGAGATGCGAAGCAGTGTAGGTGAGATTCCGGCACGCTCCTTCGCGGCATCACTCAACTGCTTGTGCGTTGTTGATGCGGGGTGGGTAACAACGGTTATTGAGTCGCCAATCATTGTCATATTTGCCACCAATTTGAGCGACTCCACCACCTTTGCAGTGCTTTCAAGCGACCCCTTTAACTCTGCCGAGAAGACACACGCACCTCCAAAGCGGAAGTATTTTTGAGCCAACTTGTAACTTGGGTTATCCTCAAAGCCGACGTAACTAACACTCTGTACATTCGGGTTTTCACGGAAGTAGGCGGCCAACTTTGCCGTAGCCTCCGCCTCGTGGCGAACACGCAGCGAGAGGGTCTCCAAGCCGAGCATCATCAAGTAAGAATCAAATGGCGATGGGGCACACCCGAAGTCGCGCAGTCCATCAACGCGACACTTCACGATAAAGGCTTGGTTGGAGAATGTCTTCCATAGGTTTAAGCCGTGATAACCCTCATTCGGACCATCTATGGCAGGGTAGCGACCATTGCCCCAATCGAATGTTCCGCCATCAACGATAATGCCTCCCATTGAGGTTCCGTGTCCGTTTATCCACTTTGTAGCCGAATCAACTACAATATCTGCACCCCACTCAAACGGATTGCAGAGGTAGCCGCACGCCCCGAAGGTGTTATCCACCACAAGAGGCATCTTGTGCGAGTGAGCCAACTCTGCCAATGCTTCAAGGTCGGCAACAACACAACTTGGATTACTCATAGACTCCACGAAGATAAAGCGCGTATTCTCATCAACGAGCGAAGCGATATCCTCGGTTGCGGCGGTCTTGGCAAAGCGACACTCAATACCGAGATTGCGTAGCGATATGGCAAATTGGTTGTGTGTGCCACCGTAGACGTAGGGCGATGTTACGATATTCTCGCCCGCCTTGGCAAGTGCCGTTACGACAAGCAGTATCGCCGACATTCCCGAAGCGGCCGCCAACGCTCCCACACCACCATAGAGGGCGGCTACACGATTTTCGTAGGCGGCAGTTGTCGGGTTGTGAATACGTGTATAGATATTGCCCGCCTCGCTCAACTCAAATAGGTTGGCGGCGTATTGGCAGTCGCGAAAGTGGTAGGCGGCGGTGGGGTAGATTGCCACTCCGCGTGAGAGCGTCTCATCAATCTTGTATCCTCCGTGTATTTGGAGAGTCTCAAATCGTAATTTCTTCTCTGACATACTATATTATTTATATAAAGTAGATATGAAAGGATATAGTTCTCCTCTCAAAAAATGTTCTATTTCTAAAATGTTTGGGGTGTTCGGGCGGTGCGTAACTGCCACAGTGAAAGATAGTGCCTATCGGCACATTCGCATCATACCGGCCATCATCTGGCAGGTTACCGACATAACGATATTTTGTGCGAATAACATTGTTTGTCTGATTTCTATGGTGCAAATATAATAAAAAATACAATTACGCAAGTCGCGTAATTGTATTTTTTTTATTGTTCGGTAGTCCGACTGCTACTCCTCTTCGTTCTTTACCTTCTTGCCCCAAGTCAAGACAGGGAGCAAGAACGAGATAACCGACGCTCCGATCCAGAATAGACCTGCGTACTCAAAGTCGTACTTTATAATAGTCTCTCCGAGTTCGTTTACTACCTCGGTTTTACCGCTATCAATCAACCAACCGCTGACAACATCCTGCAAACCTGCTGCAACATAACTTGCCATACCTACAACACCGAGAGCTGCACCTGTTGCCTTACGAGGAACGATATCCACAGCCATCAAACCGCCCAAGAATGCGATAAGCACACCGATTGCGATACCGAACAATACCATTGAGAGGATATTTACCCAATAGGCATTGCCACCATAGATGAAGATGATGTACGAGATAGAGAGCAAGATACCCGACACGAAAGCAGGAATACGGCGGTTGCCCTTGAAAAGCACATCGGACATCCAACCTGCCAAAACTGTACCCAAGATACCGAGCAAGGCGTTGATTGAGATGATAAAGGTTGCTGTTTCAAGGTCAAAGTGCTTCTCCTCCTGCAAGAAGAGGATACCCCACGAGTTCAAAGAGTAGCGCGAGATATACATAAACGCCGAAGCAAGTGCCAATACCCACACAGCGTAGTTGCGCAATACCTGCTTTTGAATCTGGCCTACCGACTCGTCCTTCTTCTTTGCCTCAACCTTCTCGCCGGTCAAGACCTCAATTGAAGGCAGACCCTTGCTTTCAGGGGTGTCGTGCATCATAAAGAGAATGATAACCACACCGATTGCACCCGCCAAAGCCGAGCCAAAGAAGCCCCACTGCCAACCAGCTGCGGCAACAATTGAGCCTACGAAGATAAACGACAACCACTCACCGATGTTGTGGCTTGCCGAGAAGAAGCCGTAGAATGTACCACGACGCGAGAGTGGGAACCAACGCGATAGAGCAATAATTGCCGGAGGTGCGCCCATTGACTGCGACCAACCATTCACTCCCCACATAATCGCAAAGACAATAAATACTGCCAACGAAGGAATCATCGCCTTCTCAATAATCTCGTTGTGTGAGCCGAATAGACCGATGAAGCCCATCGTGAGGTTTGCCAAGGTTGAAACCAACAGACCTGCGGCCATAAAACGCTTGATGTTGCAGTGGTCGGCAATAAAGCCGTTTACCAACTTACCGATAGCGTAGGCGAAGAGAAGCACTGAACCGATGATACCCAACTGTGTGTTAGGGCCAATGGTTGCACTCTCCCAGCAGAGTGCCCAAGAGTCAAAGTTGAAGAAGGACTCAAACTGCACCGAAGGCAAGTTGACTGAGAACTCTTGAAGGGTGTTGCTTTCAAGAATAGGCTTCTTCATCACATTGAGCGATGTGCGGCATACATAGTAGAGGCTGTAACCCAATGTACCCGCAATAAATGATTGGAATGCTAACGAGCGGTGGTACTTCTTCTGCCCCTTTTCGTCAAGGTCTGTGCGAAGTGGCGCAGGGTCGCTGATGCCAAAAAATTTTTTAAATCCCATAATAGTTTTACTTTTATTTATGTTTGATAGTTTTGTGCTATTTCAATGTGTGTCGTCCCTTCTTCTCCAAGTAGTTGATAAGCATTTGAGGACGGTCGGTCTGAATCATTGAGGCTCCGTACGAGAGTACCTTGCCATAAATCTTCTCCTCGTTTCCGACGGCTCGGTCGTCATACAGACCATCTTCCATACCTCCACAGAGGCTTCCCCAAAGAGTGTTTATCCACAATCGCTTGCCACTCTTCAATACTCTCTTAAAGACCTTGCCTTCGTTTGGCATAGTTCCGTTCCAGCACATCTCAAAAGCGATAAACGGAAGGTCGGTGGCGAGGTAGTCGTTGAACTTCACCTCGTGCTTCGCCCACGCGCGGGAACTATATGTGATAATAGGCATATAGAGCATATTCCTCTCGTGCTTTGCGAAGAACTCCTTCATCGTTGCGGCGGACTTTCCACTCTTGATGATGACCTGATTGACCATATCGCGCTCCACGAGCATCGCGAGTATCTGGTCGTAGTAGTTGATGCCCTTGTCAATGTTTATCAGAATACGCCCCTTGCACACGTCAAGAGCCTCCGCCAAGGTTGGCAGTTTGTAGTGTGTTACAGCACCGTGTCCTGCGCGAAGACGGCACTTGCGAAGCGAGTCCAATGTGAGTTCGCGTATTCTTCCCTTGCCATTGGTTGTGCGGTTCAGGGAGCCGTCGTGGCATACGACCAACTCGCCATCGGCGGTGCGGTGAACATCTATCTCCACAATATCAACGCCCATATCTATCGCCGACTCAATAGCCTCCAACGAGTTCTCCGGGAAGTTGCGCCAGTCGCCGCGATGGGCAATCACAAAGACATACTCCGACTTCGGGTTTTGCAACTCGCGAAGCAGTTTGTCGGTGCGGCTCTCTGCCCAGCCAACTACGGCTGTGGCGATAAAGAGAAGTGAAAAGAGTAGTTTTTTCATCGCTATAATTTTGAGTTCTATCTAATCGTAAATTTTCCTTCAAGTGTAGCGTTTGAATCTTCGCCAACCCAAACCTTAAAGTCGCCTGCCTCCTCCTTGAAGGAGAGGTCTATGTGGCAGTATGCCAACTCCGAGGTAGCAATCTTAAATTGCAATACGCGCTCCTCTCCCGCTTTAAGAGAGAATCGTTCAAAGCCCTTCAACTCGCGCAAAGGGCGTGTGGTCTCGGCAACAATATCTCGCACGTAGAGTTGTGCCACGTCTGTTCCGTCGTATTTACCCACATTCTTAACCTTTACGCTAATCTCAACCTCTCCACCAATCTCTACCACAGGGGTAAGGACTTTTAGGTCGGAGTACTCAAATTGGGTATAGCTCAAACCGTAGCCAAATGGGAATAGAGGAGTGTTTGGAGAGTCCTTATAGTTTGAGAGGTAGGACTTGGTAGGCTTTGCAGGGTCTTGCGGACGTCCCGTACTCTTTGCATTGTAGTGGATAGGAATCTGTCCTACCGAGCGCGGGAACGTAAGTGTGAGGTGTCCCGAAGGGTTCTCGTCGCCCGACACAATATCTGCAATAGCAGGTCCGCCCATTGTTCCGCTGTGCCAAGTGAGAAGTACGGCATTAGCCTTCTCAACCTCCTCGCCGATAGTCATCGGACGACCTGTTGCAAGGAGAATTACCACCTTGCGCCCCGTCTTCAAGAGGGCATCTAACAACTCCTTTTGAGGTTGAGGAATAGAGATGTCGGTAAGCGACCTCGCCTCTCCGCTATAATTACGACCAAGTCCCAGAGTGAGGAGTACAACATCGGCCTTTTGGGCAGTGGCTACCGCCTCCTCAATGCCCCCTTTGATATGCTTGTGCGATTCGCAGCCCTTTGCGTATAGAACATTCTCCTTGCCGAAACGCTCTTGCATACCTGCAAGGGTTGTTACAACTCTTGATGCCTGTCGCCAGCCGTGCCAAGCACCGGTCTGATCAAGTGGGGAGTCTGCAAAAGGACCTATAAGTGCAATTTTCTGCACGTCTTTAAGCGGTAGCGTGCCGTCGTTTTTTAGCAATACCATAGACTCCGCTGCTGCCTTGCGGGCAAACTGCAAATTCTCGGGGCGGTAAGTCGCCTTCTCGCCCTCTCGTCCATACTTGAATGGGTCGTCAAAGAGTCCAAGTCGGTACTTTACGGCAAGCACCTCTCGGCAGAGTTGGTCGATAAGTCGCTCCGAAATGCGTCCCTCCTTTACTAACGCCTCACCATAGGAGATATAGTCGCCATCGACCATATCCATATTTAGGTAGGCCTTCATCGCCTTCTCGGCAGCCTCCTTGCCATCTGCGGCTACTCCGTGAGCCACCATTTCGTGTACGGCGTTATAGTCCGATACGACAAAACCCGTGAAGCCCAACTCTTTGCGAAGTAGGTCGTATAACAGCCACTTGTTACCCGATGCGGGAACGCCCATAAAGTCGTTGAATGAGGACATCGCTGTTACAGCACCCGCCTCCACAGCGGCGCGATATGGTGGAAGATAGCGATCTCGGAACATCACCTCCGACATATCTACCGTATGGTAATCGCGACCCGCTTGTGGTGCGCCGTATGCGGCAAAGTGTTTCACGCAAGCGGCAATGGTCTTCTCCGAAGAGAGGTCGTCGCCCTGATAGCCGCGTATCATCGCTGCGGCAATCTTTGCACCGAGATATGGGTCTTCGCCAGCACCCTCCGACACTCGGCTCCAACGAGGGTCTGCCGAGATATCGCACATAGGGGAGAAGGTCCAATGTATACCGAGAGCCGCCGACTCGGCAGCGGCAATCTGCGCCGAACGCTCTATCGCCTCGATGTTCCACGAACAAGAGGCGGCGAGGTTCTCCGGAAATATGATGCGACAGCCGTGAATAATATCAAAACCGAAGATAAGCGGAATACCCAAACGGCTCTCCTCAACTGCGATTTTCTGTAATCGGTTTAACTCTTTGGGATCTTTGATATTGAGGAAAGAGCCGACACAGCCCTCGCGAATATAGGTCTCTATATCACGAGTCTCGCCATCGGGACCTGTAACTACCGAAGCACTATTTGGCACAAATTGTTGCATCTGTCCCAACTTCTCACGAAGAGTCATCTTCTTGATAAGTTTGTCGGCAAACTTAAAAGCCTCTTGCTCCTCCTTTGATGTCTGTGCAGTTGCTGTGCCTGCGACAATGGCAATAGATAGTAGTATGGATAACAGTCTCTTCATATTTGCTCTTTATCTCTATTTAATTCTGTGGTATAGGTGTTGTGTAGGAGTGCTTTGTTTTCAGCGTCTTGTTGATAGCCTTCAATACCATCGGCTCTAATACCTCCGCGTAGCAGAGGGAATTTGGGTGAACTTCGTCTTCGTGGTACTTACGATTCATACCCTTACGTTCATCAACGAGGGCGGAGTGGTAATCAACGTATGTGAAGTGATTTTTGTCGGCATACTCCTTAATCATTGCATTGAGGCGAATGATGTCGTCAGCCGGAGAGAGCTCCTTGCGCCAACGAAACTCCGCAACGGGCATTACCGAGCAGAGTACGACCTTGATTTTGTGCAACTTTGCCAACTCGCACATTGACACGATGTTGCCGAAGATATTTTCAAGTGAGATTATGCCATTGTTTCGGGCAATGTCATTGACGCCCGCCATAATAACCACAGCACGAGGATTTAGGTCAAGAACGTCGCGGCGGAAGCGTACCAACATATGCGAGGTGGTCTGTCCGCTAATGCCTCGCCCAACGAAGTTGTTGTTCTTGAAGAAATCGGGGTGTATCTTCTCCCAACCGCGTGTTATGGAGTTACCCATAAAGATAGCATCAGGGCGAACCCCCGAGGTCAATAGTTCGGCATTCTGCTTCTCGTAGCGACCAAATCTCGCCCAATCTCTCTCGGTCAGAGGCTTGCTCTTCTGGGCGTAGGCACATACGCATACACACAAGAGAGCCACTATATAAAATAGTCTAAATCTCTTCATATCTTCAAGTAGTAACGGAGGGGTGAGGAACATCACCTCTCCGTTTTGAGTGAGTAGTTGCTATTTTGCCTGCCAAACCAATGCCGATGCACCGAGTATGGCGGCATTCTTGTTCTGCAACTCCGAAGGGAGTACCTTTACCTTATTCTTGAATGCCATAAGCATATTCTCCTCCATATACCACTTGATTGGATTGAAGAGAATCTCACCCGCCTTTGCCAAGCCTCCGAAGATGAAGATAGCCTCCGGCGAAGTGATTGTTACAGCATCAGCCAAAGCGTAGCCGAGTTTTTGACCTGTAAGGCGGAATGCCTCCTTTGAAATCTCGTCGCCCTTGGCGGCAAACTGTGCGATCATTGCCGAATCGACCTGATTGAACGAGAGGTCGCGAAGTGGCGAAGGGTCGCTCATTGTTGAGAGCAACTCAAATGCAGTGCGCTTAATGCCGATAGCCGAGGTGTATGTTTCAAGACAGCCCTTGCGACCACAACCGCACTGACGACCACCGCGCTCAACTATTACGTGTCCGAACTCGCCCGCGAAGCCATCGTGTCCGTAGATAAGTTCGCCATTTGCAACGAAGCCCGAGCCTACGCCCGTGCCGAGGGTAATCATTATAAAGTCCTTCATACCCTTCGCGCCGCCATATACCATCTCGCCGATAGTCGCAGCGTTAGCGTCGTTGGTGATATATACAGGTACGTTGAGGAAGTGTTTGCCCAAATCCTCGGCAAAGTGGAAGATGCGCTCCTCCTCCTTCAACCCTGCGGCAACCTCTTCGTTGGTGTATTTCCAAAGGTTGGCAGGAGTCTCTACCGTGCCATTATAGTAGTTGGCGTTTGGTGCGCCAATACCGATACCGATAAGTTCAAATTCAAAATTTACACTATGCACCAAAACCTTCATCGCCTCTGCGAGGTCGTTGATATATTGTGGATAGTCGCTGTAATTAGGGTAAGCCTTCGTAGAGATTACTGAGTTGGCAAAGAGTTCACCCTTCTCATCAACAAGACCAAATGCGGTGTTGATGCCACCAATGTCAATTCCAAAAGCGAGTTTTTTCATAATAGAGTTCAATTTTAGTTTTTTGTTTTTAGTCAATGTGTAAAGTTACGGATAAATTCCAAGATTGCAAAATTTTTCGTATATTTGAGGGCGAAAAAGAGAGATAAAAGCATATTTGTGATATGAAGTTGTACCCAAATGCCCAGTTGCTCAGTATGTTTGAGCACTATATTTCGGCTATGCCAACCCCCGATGAGCCTCAACTGCTATATGCTCCAATCAAGTATGGATTGGAGGAGGGTGGTAAGCGTATTCGTCCTACACTACTGATGCTTGCCTACAACCTTTATGCCGAGGATGTGGAGCGTGCGTTGATGCCTGCGATGGCGGTGGAGATATTCCATAACTTTACACTCTTGCACGATGATATTATGGATAACGCCGAGGTGCGCCGAGGTCGTCCGTCGGTCTATGCCAAGTGGGGAGAGAATGCCGCGATACTCTCGGGTGATGCGATGCTGATTTTGGCATACACCTACTTGCAACGTACCTCGTCGGAGCGACTTCCGCAGATATTCGGACTCTTCAACAAGATGGCTGTTGAGGTGTGTGAGGGACAGCAGTTTGATATGGACTTTGAGACACAACCAAAGGTTGCCGTAGTCGATTATATGCGAATGATAGAGTTGAAGACCGCCGTTTTGTTGGCAGGCTCAACCACTATCGGTGCGCTTCTTGCGGGGGCTTCCGAGCAGGATTGCCAACGCCTCTACAACTTCGGTATTGAACTTGGCTTGGCATTCCAACTGCAAGATGACCTGTTGGATAGTTATGGCGACGAGCGACTTGGCAAGAGAATCGGTGGCGACATCTTGGAGGGTAAGAAGACTATCCTGATGATAGAGGCATTCTCGCGTGCCAACGAGGAGCAACGTGAGGTGCTACGTACAACCCACCTCCGCAAGGATATATCCAACGAGGAGAAGATATCCACAATCAAGGCTTTGTACGACGAGTTGGGTGTTCCGGAGAGGGTGGAGCAGCAGATAAAGCACCGCTTTGCCAAGGCTCTGGCAATCCTTGATACGCTTGAAGCGGATACCGACCGCACAGTGGAGTTACGCCACTACGCCGAAAACCTCGTCGGAAGAAAGAGCTAATAAACTGTTAAATAGCTAATGGCTAATGGCCAATGGCTAATAGCTAAAATATGAAACGCACAG
Source organism: Alistipes sp. (assembly GCA_017536605.1). Classification (GTDB taxonomy): domain Bacteria; phylum Bacteroidota; class Bacteroidia; order Bacteroidales; family Rikenellaceae; genus Alistipes. The sequence goes on along the minus strand of JAFXHB010000098.1, from coordinate 4,225 downwards.
ATATAGAAATAATGGCACCCGTAGGGTGTTACGAATCGCTCCACGCTGCAATAAATGCGGGTGCAAACTCGGTCTATTTCGGCATCGGGCGACTGAATATGCGTTCAGCATCGGCGGCGAACTTCTCCGAGTCGGACTTGGAGCAGATTGTCGCGATTGCCCACGAGGCGGGTGTTAAGACCTACCTGACGGTCAATACCATCATCTATGATGATGAGATGCAGGCGATGCACGAGGTTGTCAATAAGGCGAAGGAGGTCGGCGTTGATGCCATTATCGCATCGGACTTGGCGGTTATCACCTACGCCTACCACGTGGGCGTGGAGGTGCATATCTCTACGCAGTGTAATATCTCCAACTCGGAGGCGGTGAAGTTCTTTTCGCAGTGGGCGGATGTGGTGGTCTTGGCACGCGAGTTGTCGTTAGAGCAGATTGCGGAGGTGCATCGTGCCATTGTAGAGCAGGATATACGTGGTCCAAAAGGCGAATTGGTTGAGATTGAGATGTTTGCACACGGAGCGTTGTGTATGTCCATTTCGGGCAAGTGCTATTTGAGCGAACACGAAACCGCCTGCTCGGCTAATCGTGGTGCGTGTCGCCAAATTTGTCGTAGAAAATATACCATTCAGGACAAGGATACGGGCGAGATGCTCGATATTGACGGACGCTATATCCTCTCGCCAAAGGATCTCTGCACGATAGACTTCCTTGACCAATTTATTGCAGCGGGAGTTCGAGTGTTGAAGATTGAGGGACGTGCGCGAGGTGGCGAGTATGTTAAGCGCGTTGTTGAGGCTTACGACAAGGCTCTGCGCCTGATTGAGCAGGGCGAGTTCACGCGCGAAAATGCCGAAGCCCTGAAAGAGGGGTTGCTGCGAGTCTTCAACCGAGGTTTCTGGGGAGGTTACTACGCCCACAAACTCGTTGTTCAGCATAGTCAGAACTACGGCTCATCGGCTACCCACCGCAAGGAGTATGTCGGAAAGATTACCAACTACTTTAAGAATATAGGTGTAGCGGAGATTACCGTAGAGGCTTCGACGCTGGCTTCGGGCGACGATATCCTTATTATGGGCGAGAAGACGGGAGTTGTAGAGCAGAAGGCGGAGAATATAGTCCTCAATGAGCAGGTCGTTGAGGGTGTTAAGCAGGGTGATGTCTGCTCAATCAAGACCGTAGAGCCTGTCCGTCGTGGCGATAAACTATACAAGGAGGTTCCGAGATAGAACTCCTCCGACAAGGCGATTTCTACGTTAATTTCTGATAAAACGCCACTTTTGGCATCATTACCGAATTAAGAAAGGCACCTTCCGAAATGGAGGTGCCTTCTCTTAATCCATAGAAGAGGATTACTTCTTCTTATCGTAGCGCTTTGCGTAACGGCTCATAAACTTATCCACACGACCTGCGGTATCAACCAACTTCATCTTACCTGTGTAGAATGGGTGAGAAGTGTTGGAGATTTCCATCTTATACACGGGATAGGTTTCGCCGTTCACCTCGATGGTCTCTTTTGTCGAAACGGCGGACCTGCACAAAAACACGTGGTCATTCGACATATCCTTGAATGCCACTAAACGATAGTTTTCTGGATGAATTCCCTTTTTCATCTTGAAAGTGTTTTGTTTGTTATTAAGTACTTAATGCAAATATGCGGTGCAAAGGTACAAATAAATTTCAAAATGCAAAATGCAAAATGCAAAATAATTTTTAATTCTTAATTTATTTGTATATTTGTATATTGTTTATAGCACAAATTATGAGACTCTACTTTAAGATAGAATACTTTGCCCGCAACAACGAATATATGGTACTCGTAGTTGAGGGAGAGAGAGGCAACAAGGTATATACAATGGTGGAGGAGTATGGTGTGTGGGAGTGCTGCATAACGCACACTGCGACAACCATCACCTACCACTACGAGATACGTCAGGGCGACAATGTCGTACGATGCGAGTGGGGTGAGCCACACCGCATCACAAATACGAAGGGGTGCAAGATACTCCACATTCACGACCATTGGCGCACGATGCCCGACGACAGGGCGTTGCGTTCGACAATGTTTACCGACTCCATCTTTGCGCGTGAGCGTTGCTCCGTAGCCAATGCTCCCCGACAGGGAGAGGTGCTTATCCGAGCCGATATCGCGGCGGTTGCACCAGACTGCAAGGTTATCCTTGTGGGCGAAAGCGAGGCGTTAGGTAACTGGGAGCCTTCGCGCGGTATTGAGATGAGCGATGCCGAATTTCCGCTATGGAGTGCGAAGATACCTAAATCGGAGGTCGGCTCAACGCTCACCTTCAAGTGCGTTATCGTGAAACGCACGGGCGAGGTTGTGGCGTGGCAGTCGGGCGAGAACTCTCGCTTTGAGATTGAGGCAGACAACACGGCTTGCACAATTATAGATTCGTTGCGTCCACACTTTGAGTTGGAGGCGTGGCGCGGAGCAGGTGTTGCCGTACCACTCTTTTCGTTGCGCTCGGAGCAGAGTTTCGGCGTGGGCGAATTTAGCGATATCCGCCTCTTGGTTGATTGGGCTGTTGCTACGGGGCAGCGCATTATTCAGTTGCTGCCTATCAACGATACCACGATGACACACACGTGGGCAGACTCCTACCCCTACAATGCCAACTCTACATTTGCGCTCCACCCACAGCACCTGCACCTGCAAGATGTAGGTATATTGAATGATGCGAAGGAGGTGGCACGATACGAGCTCCTCGGTAGGGAGTTGAATGCACTTGATACGGTTGATTATGAGCGCGTAAACAAAGCCAAGCGCGACTATCTGTACGCCATATACCAACAGGAGGGCGACAACCTTTTCGCTACGCAGGAGTTTCGCGATTTCCTCAATCGCAATATAGCGTGGCTCCGCCCATACGCGGTCTATTGCGCCCTGCGCGACGAGTTCCACACCGCCGACTTCCACAAGTGGGGTAAGTGGGCTAAATACTCTCATCGCAAGGTGGTTAAGTATGCCGACGAACACAGTTTTGAGGTCGGTTTCAACTACTTCGTGCAGTATCATCTTGACCGACAACTACGCGCCGCACGCGACTATGCACACTCGCGGGGCGTGGTCTTGAAGGGCGATATTCCTATCGGCATAAGCCGCACGAGTGTAGATGCGTGGTCAAACCCCGAACTCTTCAATATGGATAGTTCAGCCGGCGCACCACCCGACGACTTCTCGGTATGGGGTCAGAATTGGGGATTCCCTACCTATAATTGGGCAAAGATGGCAGAGGATAACTATGCGTGGTGGCGAGCCCGTTTTACGAAGATGGCGGAGTATTTTGATGCCTACCGCATAGACCATATACTCGGTTTCTTCCGTATCTGGGAGATACCGCTGAATGCCAAGAATGCACTCCTCGGACACTTCAACCCTGCACTTCCACTATCAAAAGGCGAAATTAAGAGTTGTGGTTTTCGCTTCGTGGCGAGCCGGCATACTGCCCCGATAGAGCAGAGCGATGACGTTCTCTTTGTTGAGGATTGCACTCAAAAGGGGTACTACCACCCTCGCATTGCAGCCCAAAAGTGCGAATGTTATCGCCGACTATCGTCCAAGCAACGAGAGGCTTACGACCACCTCTACGAAGAGTTCTACTACCATCGCCACAACGACTTTTGGCGCGAGGAGGCTCTGCGCAAACTACCGCCACTCATCGCCTCTACGGGTATGTTGGTCTGCGGAGAGGACTTGGGTATGATACCTGCGTGCGTAGCCTCCGTGATGGCGAGCGAGCAGATACTATCGCTTGAAGTGCAACGTATGCCGAAGGAGGCTTTTGCAGAGTTCGGCAACCCGATGCGCTACCCATACCTCGCGGTAGCAACAACCTCAACACACGATATGACACCGTTGCGTGCGTGGTGGGAGGAGAGTGCCGAAAAGTCTCAACGCTTCTACAATAACGTGCTTAATTTTGACGGAGAGGCTCCACAACACTGCACCGCCGAGATATGCCGTCGCATTATTGAACATCACCTCGCATCGCCTGCAATGCTTGCTATATTGCCACTCCAAGATTGGCTCTCAATAAGCAACTCTCTGCGTCGCGATAATCCTCACGAGGAGCGTATCAACGACCCTTCAAACCCACACCACCGCTGGTGCTACCGTATGCACCTGACACTTGAACGGTTGCTCTCGGAGAAGGAGTTTAATGATGAGGTGAGGAAAGTTGTAGAAGTTAGGAGATAGGAGATAGGAGAT
>JAFXHB010000097.1 GCA_017536605.1 Alistipes sp. | reverse complement strand
GTTGAAGCATAGCGGTATATGCCACGTGTGGAACACCTACTTCTTCCACATTATGCTCGCCTATTACAGCAAGGCGGAGATTACCGCCTTTATGCGCCCGATTATCTCGGGAGGTGCCGACTTCGAGTCGTTTATAGAGAACAACTACCTCGAAGCGGCGGGCAATGTGTCGCGATTGGTTTCGTTGTCGGGACTATCCATTACGGCGTTCAACAACAAGTTTATCGCCACCTACGGAATGAAGCCCAAGAGGTGGTTGGACGAGCGATTGAAGAGTAAAATTTTGGATCTTGCCTCCGAGGAGAAGATGACACCGGGGCATATCGCACGCGAGATAGAGATTATACCGCAACGCCTCAACGACTTCTGCCACCGCTTTTGGGGTATAACGGCGGGCGAGGTGATTCGCCGAGTGCAGGCAGGCGAGGAGTTATTAACGGTATAACACTCGTAGGTAGGGGCTATCAACAATTTGAGATTTTTTAGTACCTTTGCGCGGTGATGTATAATAGAAGTCGTTTATGAAGATGGTTACGGTAAAACGCAGAGTTATTCGCCCTCTGTTGAAGGTGGCGGCATCGCTTGTTATGTTTGCCGTAGCCCTCTTTGTGGTCAGCAGTGTCAGTCCGATATACGACTTCGCCCCCGCACACAAGTTTGAAGGGCAGGATATCTACAACCCATATAGAAATTTTGACGCAGCAAACGGTTGGAAGCGAGCCAACTTCCACACCCACACCCGCGTGGAGGGACCATTGAACGAGTGTGAGTATTGGCCCGATAAGGTGTTGGAGGCGTACGAGGGGTTAGGTTACGACATCGTCTCCTTCTCAAATCACAACCAACTGACCGACCACCCGAAGGGAGAGGAGTATCAGGTAAATCTCTACGAGCACGGCTACAACCTCCTCAAATTTCATAAACTGACATTCGGAGCAAAGGGGGTGCTTGCCTTTGACCATCTGCTCCCACTCTTGGCATCGCAGAAGCAGTTTCAGATAGAGTTGCTGAAAGAAGATGCCGATATAGTTCAGATAAACCACCCACTCCGCACGCCGACGCTCTCAAACTCTCAATTAGAGCGACTTTCGGGCTATAAACTCATTGAGTTGGATAGCGAAAAATCAACCGAGAATGAGTATTGGGATTCGGCATTAAGCGCGGGACGTTATAGTTTTGGTGTGGCAAACGACGACCTACACAACCCTGACAGAACATCTAAAATCGCCCGAAGATGCAACCTCCTCTCCACCCCATCTGCGCGGTATGAGGATATTCTGAAAACGCTCAATGAGGGGTGCTTCTACGCGATGCGCCTGCCCGACTATGGCAATGGCGACTGGGAGATTAAGCGCGAGCAAAACCGAGCGATTCCCTACATCAAGGATATAGCCCTCAAAGAGGGTATAATCTCAATTCGTTTCTCGGAGCCTGCAAGCCTTATCAAGATGGTGGGCGAGGGGCATAAAACGCTCCTGATGAGCGAAAACTGCGACAGCATCGTCTATGCGATGAGGGCGACAGACCCTTACGTCAGGGCGACGGCGTACTTTGCAGATGGAGAGGTTATCTATACCAACCCGTTTGCGCGATACGATGCCTTGTCGCAAGAGAGTCCGTTTGATGCGGAGTCGCCTCAAATCAACCTATTTTTGACAATAATATTCAATCTTCTGCTGTTGGTTATACTTTCGGCAGATATATATGCGTTCTATAAATATATTATCAAGAGATGATAAAGGAGAGATATATGGGCTTGAAGGGGTGGTGTGCCAACCGCCTCAACAGCAAGATGCGCCTGATGGTAGTCAGCCTTGTGTTGAGCGCATACACGTTGGTCGCCTTCCACTTCCCGTTTTTTAGTTACGTCGCGGATAATGTCAGCAACGATATAAATGGCTGGTGGATTGTGTGCAGTATGGTTTTAATTATGCTCGCACTCAACTATCTGATATACTACCTACTACTCTACGTGGGCAGGGTTGTGGGCAAGAGTATTATCGCCATATCGCTGGTGGGCAATGCAGTGTGTTTGTACTTTATCGACACCTACAACGTCTTGATAGACAAGAGTATGATGGGCAATGTCTTCAACACCCAATTCTCCGAAGCATCGAGTTTCTTCTCGTGGACGGTTATCCTCTATGCGTTGCTGTTGGGGGTCTTGCCGAGCCTTTGGCTCTTCCGCCAAAGGGTTGATTACGGCTCAGTGTGGAGATCTCTTGCGAATGTGGCTGTCGCGCTTGTGGTGGTTGGTGGTGTGGTCGCCGGCAACTATAAGAACACCTTTTGGATAGACCGACACGCTCCGGTAATCGGGAGTAAACTGATGCCGTGGTCATATACAGTAAACTCAATCAGATACTACACCCATTGGAGGCGTGCAAATCAGAAGGAGATACCTCTCCCCGACGTTGAGGAGATGTCAAAGAGCAAAGATGTTTGCGTTCTAATCATCGGCGAGTCGGCGCGTAGCGAAAACTTCTCGCTCTATGGATATGCCCGCGAGACAAACCCGCTGATGAAGTCAGACGGCGTAACCGCGATTAAGGCGCAGGCATCGCACACAAATACGATGGAGGCGGTCAAGGCGATTCTGCAACACAAGCCGAGCCGAGAGTTGTACGAGATACTCCCGAACTACCTGTCGCGAAATGGTGTTGATGTGGTGTGGAGGACAAGTAATTGGGGAACTCCTCCTATTCACGTTGAGAAGCAGTTCTCGAATAAGGCGTTGGCGAAGATCTACCCCGAAGCCGACAGCAGATACGACGGTATCCTCTTCCACGACTTGAAGCATCAGATACTATCCAGCGACAAGGATAAGGTGCTGATATGTATCCACACCTACACCAGCCACGGTCCGGAGTATTACAGCAACTCGCCGGAGGAGTTCAAACACTTCCTGCCGGAGTGTCGCAGTGTTGAGGTGCAGAATGCCGACCACGCAGAACTTATAAACGCCTACGATAACACCATCGTCTATACCGACTACCTCGTACACTCGGTGATTGAAACCTTGCGCGAGATACCCGATAGACGCTCGTGTGTGATTTTCATCTCCGACCACGGCGAGTCGCTTGGCGAGGGAGGGTTGTATATGCACGGTATTTCAAAGGGAATGGCTCCATCGGAGCAGTTGGATATACCTTTCATTGTCTGGACCTCGGACAATGCAAATGTGGGCGTTAAGCCTCTGGAATCGGCGGGACACCACCACATCTACCATAGCGTGTTGAATTTCTTGGGAATCCGCACCCCGTTTTATGACGAATCAAAAAATATCTTTGAATGCCACTCTTTATAATAAACGCCAAATCGGGCAGGGAGAAGAAGGATAAGATAGCCCAAGTTGCAGATGCAAAGGGCTATAAGGTGGTCTTTACGGAGTATGCAGGCCACGCCGAGGTGCTTGCACGTGAGAGTACCGAAGATATTGTCGTGGCGGTTGGTGGCGACGGCACGGTCAATGAGGTGGCGCGTGGCATTATCGGCACGAACAAGACGCTCGGCATTATCCCTTGTGGCAGTGGCGACGGTTTGGCTCGACATTTAGGAATACCGCACAACCTTGATAGAGCAATCAAGAGGATTGAGTGTGGCGAGAGCAAGCCGATAGATGTTGCCGAGGTGAATGGTCGCCTCTTCCTCTCGGTATGTGGTGTCGGATTTGATGCCACGGTGAGTAAAGAGTTCGCATTAAGCGGAGAGAGAGGGCTCGCAAGTTATATCAAGCAGGGGTTGAAGACCTTGAAGGTCTATGCCCCCGACAACTATATCGTTGAGATAGACGGTAAAAATATCCAAACCAACGCGCTCTTTATCACGGTTGGCAACTCCGACCAGTGGGGCAACGGCGCAAAGATAGTTCCGCTGGCAGAGTGTTGCGACGGAATACTCGATATCTCGGTGGTGGAGAAGTTTGGTGTGTGGTCGTTGCCGTGGTTGGCAATACGGCTGATGACGGGAACGCTCCACAAGAGTAGCAAGGTACACTGCTACAAGGGCAAAAGGATTCGCATCGTGAGAGAGTTGGAGGGCGTGGTACACGCCGACGGCGATTGGTTTATGGGTCCAAAGGAGTTGGATATCAAGATTCTCCCTTCGGCACTAAAAATTCTCCTCTAAAAGTATTACCCGTGCAGACGTCGTAGCGTGGTTAGTCCATTTCGGCTACCTACGGAGTAGGTGCGTGCTGTGGCGTCGGGCGCAGAGGCTTGGCGGAAGTCGGTTAGCAACAACTCCTTGCCGAGCGAGAATTGCAGACAAGAGAAGGTGTCGCCCGTCTGCATCTTTGAGTTCTCGCAACGCTCCGCAACAAAGCGGTTGTCGCCCAAGTAGCGCACCTCACATAGGCGGTCAGGCAACCAACCAATCAGCAAACGCTCCCCTACCGCAAGTTCTCCTGTGGAGATATGCTCCACATTGAAGAGTTCCGATTCGCACCCCGACTCCTCGTGCAGCAAGCGACAGAAATCCTCCCAAAAGGAGCCCGCCGCATATAGCGATAGGACATCAAGCGTGCGGAGTGAAACGGAGTCATACCCCCTTGTTGAGTAGCCCCAGACGCGCTCCAACGTGCTTTCGGAGATGTGCTGTCGCTGCTCCATCTCAATCACGGCTACCAATGCCAAAAAGTCGGCGTGAACGGCAAGTCTTTTGCCGAAACGTGCCTCTACTCGCTCACGGAGAGCAAGAATTTGCGGGATATTTCTCTGAATGCTCATTGCGTTACAAAAATAATCATTATCTTTGACAATCAAAAACGATTGAATGCAAGAGGAGAGTAACATCTTTGCGGTTGCGCCCGAGAAGGGTGATGGCGAGCAGGGCTTTCACGACTTTAAGTTGCTGAAAACCACCGCAAACGCCTCGTTGTATCTCGCCTTCAAGGCGGGCAAACGCTTTTTGATAAAGACTACAAAAGACAACACCGAGCAACAGAGCAAGATATTGTACCGCGAGTATCAGTTGTCAATCGGCTGCGACCACCCACACCTCGTTCATATCTACACCATTGAGGAGGGGTTGCCCTTCGGCACGGGCTTGGTTATGGAGTATATTGAGGGGCGGACACTCGATAAATATCTTGCCGAAAAACCATCAAAAAAGGAGCGCGAACGCATCTTTTCGGAACTCCTCTCGGCTGTCGGATATCTCCATAAAAGAGGGGTTATACACAACGACCTTAAACCCGAAAATATACTCGTTACTCACGCCGATAACACGCTGAAACTGATTGACTTCGGTTTGGCGGATAGCGATGCCGAGTACGCTCTGCGCACGCTCGGCTGCACACCTCGCTACGCCTCGCCCGAATTGCAAGCGCGAGCAGAGGTGATAGATGCCCGCAGCGACATCTACTCGGTTGGTGTTTTGATGCAGGAGATATTTGGCACCTCCTCTATCTCGGCTCGTTGCACAAAAGCCAACCCCGAAAGACGCTACGCTAACATTGCAGCATTGCAACGTGCTTGGCAAAATCGCAAACGCCCACAAAAGGTGCTTCTTGGCGTTGTGGCAGCGGTTATATTGGCTCTTCCTTTTATCTTCTTGGGGCAGACTAAACTTGCCGAGCGCAACGAAAGGATAGAGCGCGAGCAGTTGTCCCAGCAGATTGAGCGCGAGGTGGAGCGTGTAAATACGATTGCTACCGACTTGGAGCAAGAGAGACGTGCCGAGCATAACGAAATAAACGAGAGGGAAGAGTTTCTCCGACAGATTGAGCGCAAGGTGGAGCGCACCTATGCAATCGCTGCCGACTCTGTCGCTCGGGAGGTCTATTACGAATTTGCAATCCGCCATTTTGAGGTGCTTTGTGAAGAACTTTCAAGATACCAGAGTGAACATATTGCGACCATTGCGGATTCGGAGTTTAATAACTTGGCGACCAATCGCTATATCCACACACTCAATAAGCACAACGACCGCCTTATGGAGCAGATAGACTCGCTGCCCAAGATATTTGGCAGCGATCTGCCTATGGAGGAGAAAAACTTCTACTTTTCGCTACTCGAAGAGCGCAAGCCTTATCGTCCATATCGGGCAGAGTAGCCGAAAGACAACGAAAGACAACGGCAAAACGAGCCGTTAAATCTCATTTATTCATATATTTGCACTAGCAACAGCCCCGCAAAAAAAATGGCAGGTCGCTAGTGCTTTTTGTTGTTTTTTTGTTATATTTGCAAAACAAACGATAAACACGATAGTGTTTGTCCATCTCGCTGATGAACCTAGGAAATTCATTTACGGTAAGAGAGGACAAACCCTGCGATGGTTCTATATATCTTTTAGATATATAGGCATAGCGTAGGCTGTTGCTTTTTCTTCTTACCACAGGTTTTCCTAGGACCTATCAGCGGAGATTAAGTAGTTAGTCTGCGCTTCTTTTTTTATACCCCGAAGCGTAGCAATATGTTGAAGAGACTTATTGTTTAACAAAAAATAAAAAGATTATGGCAAGCAAAGTAAGAGTTTATGGTAAGGCACAGAACCGTACCGCATTGGGTATTGCACACGCCTATATGGTGATGTACCCACAAGCAACATTGGAGGATTTGCGTAAGGCATTTCCAAATGAGTTAAACCCAGATAAGGGCGTGAAGGAGAACTTCGTTTATGCCGAGGACAAGGGTACAACTGCTGATTGGGACGGCTACTTCAAAGCAGAGGAGGAGTTGCTCACAATGGGCGACGGCAAGAAGGTGTCGGTTGTGAAGATGTGGACCAAGCCAAGTTTTGAGCGAATGGTGTCGCACGCGAAGTTGTACGATATCGAGATTGCATCGTTCGAGGCTGCCGACAAGGGTGGTAAGAAGGGAGGTTTCCGCTTGGAGTACCTCAACGGCTATGTGCCACCGGTAGCAAAGAAAAAGAGGTCGTTGTGGTGGTTGTGGTTGCTCCTCATTCTTCTTTTGGGTGGTGTAGCAGCATTCTTCGCCTTGAAACCAGCCGAGAAGGAGGTTGTTGTTGAGGAGAAGGTCGTAGAGGTCGAAAAGATTGTCTATATTGATCGCATTGAGGAGATTGAGAAGAACTTCAATGCTGCAAAGTTTGAGCAGGGCAAAGCAGAGTTGTCGGAGGATGCAAAGTTTGTGTTGCACGACCTTGCAAAGGAGATGCAGAAGCACCCAGAGGTAAAGTTGCAGATCGTAGGTCATACCTCGGCAGAGGGCGACGCAGAGGTAAATCAGAAGTTGTCGGAGGCTCGCGCACAGGCTGCTGTCGATTTCTTGGTCGGACACGGCGGTATTGCAGTTGAGCGTTTGGAGGCTGTCGGCAAGGGTTCAAGCGAACCTCTCGATGCGAACAATCTCGAAGTTAATCGTCGCACAGAGTTTATCATTGTTGAGTAATAACCACTAATATATAAATAGGTATGGCAGTAAAAAAGACAAAGGTCAAGAAGACCAAAGACGGTACCGTTGATAAGCGTACCAAGGAGGGTAAGGCAATCGCCGCTCGTATGGCAAAGGCTCGTAAAGAGAAGAATAGTTTGAAAAACCGTATTAAAAGATTGTTTAAGTAGTATGAAGACAGATATCAAACATTTGGCGGCATTTGTCGCAACCGCAATTTGGGCAGATGGCGAGTACGACGAGGCGGAGAAGATTGTCTTGGAGGAGATTGC
>JAFXHB010000007.1 GCA_017536605.1 Alistipes sp. | reverse complement strand
CGCTCCAAGGTCTTGCGACGCTTCGACTCCTGCTTCTCCTCCATAGCCATACGCTTGGTCTTTTGGTCGAGCCAACCAGAGTAGTTGCCCTTCCAAGGAATACCCTCGCCACGGTCGAGTTCGAGAATCCAACCCGCTACATTGTCCAAGAAGTAACGGTCGTGGGTTACAGCGATTACTGTACCCTTGTACTGCTGCAAGTGCTGCTCCAACCAGTCGATAGACTCGGCATCAAGGTGGTTGGTAGGCTCATCGAGCAACAACACATCGGGCTGCTGCAACAACAGACGACACAACGCCACACGACGACGCTCACCTCCCGAAAGGTGCGCTACATTCTCATCGGGTGCAGGGCAACGGAGTGCGTCCATAGCACGCTCCAATACGCTATCCAACTCCCAGCCGTTTACTTGGTCAATCTTCTCGTAGAGTTCGCCCTGACGCTCAATAAGACGTGCCATCTCATCATCGTCCATTGGCTCGCAGAGTTTCATATTGATATCTTCGTACTCTTTGAGCAAAGCGGCAGTTTCGGCGCAGCCCTCCTCAACAACCTCCTTTACAGTCTTTGAGTTGTCAAGTTGAGGCTCCTGCTCCAAGTAACCCACGGTGTAACCCGGCGAGAAAACAACCTCGCCCTGAAAATTCTTGTCGATACCTGCAATAATCTTCATCAGGGTAGATTTACCCGAACCGTTCAAACCGATAATACCGATTTTCGCGCCGTAGAAGAACGATAGGTAGATGTTATTCAAAACCTTCTTCTGATTTTGAAAGGTCTTGGAAACACCCACCATTGAGAATATAATTTTTTCGTCTGCCATACCTTATATATAATTTTGCGCAAAGATACTATTTTAATTGCAAATATGGTAATTTACTCAAAAAACTTATCGTCGAAATTGACAAAGTATAACCTTTCGGTGGCTCGTGTAATGGCGGTATAGAGCCATCGCAACATATCGCGCGACATCGGCTCATCGCCAAAGATACATCGGTCGATAAATACCGCTTTCCACTGTCCGCCCTGTGCTTTGTGGCAGGTTACGGCGTATGCAAACTTGATTTGCAGGGCGTTGTAGTACGGGTTGTTGCGAATCTCTTGAAGACGTTTTAGTTTGCTCTTTACATCGAGGTAGTCCTGTTCAACCTCGCGGAATAACCTCTCGCTCTGCTCCGCAGTCAGTGAAGGCGACTCCGAATAGATCGTATCTAAAAGTATCTTGCAATCAATCTCCGTGTCATTGTAGTCGCCGAATGTGAGTGTGGCTGTCGCAAATCGGAAGCCGTAAAACTCCTCCATCCTTCTAAATCGTTTCAACTTGGCGATATCGCCGTTTGCGATAAAGTTTATCGGACAATCCTCAATTCGCTCGGTATAGTAGTAGTTGTTCTTCACCACCATTAACATATCTCCACTCTCAATCTCCTCTTCCGCCATAAGATTGGTGCGACGAATACCCATATTGTAGCGGTTGGCACGCTTATTTGAACGGGTGATGACTATTGTTTCGTCGCGCCCATAGGTGTCGTAGCAATCTTGCAACGCCTCTATAAGTTCTACGCCACTTACCGACTCTACATCAGGAAATGAGGTGCGGAAGCGCGGAATCTTGTATATCCCCTGCTCCAACATATAGCGCACGAGGGTAGCATTGAAGAGAATACCCGAATCTTGCTCTTGTCGTACTACCTCGTCCATAGAGGCATATACCACCTCTCCGTATGCCGACATATCTGCCACGTCAAGCGCGGGGCTGAACGCTTCGCCCACAGGCGGTAACTGCGCATTGTCGCCCACCAACATCAGTCGGCAGTTGCGCCCGGAACGGACATATTTTACAAGGTCATCAAGGAGTGAGCCACTGCCGAAGATTGTGCTATCCGACCCGCTGTGCGAGGAGAGCATAGATGCCTCATCAACAATAAATAGAGCCCCCGTTTCTCGGTTTATGTTGAGCGAGAAGTTCGATTCGTACGAGGCGTTAGTCTTCTCGCGGTAGATGCGTTTGTGTATGGTTGTGGCATTCGCGCCCGAGTATTGCGACAGCACCTTTGCGGCACGTCCCGTCGGCGCGAGTAGTATTGTCTTGACTCCGAACTGCCGTAGAGCCGCAACAATCGCGGCTACGAGGGTTGTTTTTCCAGTTCCGGCATAACCATTTAATATGAAAATTTTTGAGAAATCGCTATCTGACAGATAGTTAGCAAATGCCTCAACTATTTTTTTTTGGTTATTAGTTGGCTGATACAATAATTTTGCGTAAATTTGGCTCGAAATATCGGTCATAAAGTATCGGTAGTCATTTTTTTTGTTTGACAAACTTAATAATAAAATATCAAAATGAAAAGTAAAATTATTCAATTTGTGCTCGGCATCGTAGTTTTAGGACTTATCTATTGGGTATATGTCCTTATCTCTACTCCAATCAAGTTCGAGCAGGAGCAGAAAGAGCGCGAGGCGCAAGTTATTGAGCGAATCAAGGATATTCGCACTGCCGAGCGTCAGTTCAAGAGTAAGTATCAGCACTTTACAGCCGACTTTGACTCGCTTATCAACTTTGTTTTGACCGAGACTATGGAGGGTGAGCGTAAGTTGATTGACGAGGACGACTCTGTTGCTATGGCAGAGGCGAAGAAGAAGTATGGCAAAAACTTCAAGAATGTAGAGAAGTTTACCTATTCGGTTAAGGACTCTATCTTCAAGCACCTCACTCCGGAGAAGGTTGCCGAGTTGCGCTACGTTCCTTGCACAGGCAACAAGACAGAGTTTATCTTGGAGGCTGGTATGTTGGCTACCGAGTCTAAAATTGTCATTCCGGTAGTACGTTGCCGTACTCCATATATCGCATTCCTTGATACCGTTGCCTATCGTCAGGAGGTGATTAACCTCGTTGATAATGTTAAGAACAACCTCAATAAGTATCCGGGCATTGAGTTCGGCTCAATGGAGCGTGGTAACAATGAGGCCGGTAACTGGGAGTAGTCCTGTCAAGACCGAAGTTCTACACGTAATAGCGATACTATGAGTATGCAGACTCGTGATAAGGTGTCCATTCAACTACCGTTGGGTGGACACTCTTTTTCGTTGGATAACCTCCCCGCAGACGATGTGGCAAATGTGGAGGTCGTTGTTGATACACACAAGGTGGTACTTGCTCCTCGTGAGGAGGTGTCGCTTGATACGGCAACCGAACTTTTGCATATTGTCGGTAGGGGTTGTTCGCGCCTTGAACATAGTGTTTGCAGCGAGTTGCAAGCAGAGATTGTTGCCGTTATGGCGATAGATGCAGAGGCACTTACTGCTATCGTGGAGCGATATGGCTCTCGTGCATCTTTCACCTCGCCACTGTTGGATATGCGCCATAGTGCGGAGCGTTGCCTGACGCTTGATGTGAGCGAGAAGGTGTGCTATATGCGCCTATTTGAAAATGGACTGCAACGTGCCGAGGCGTATGAGGCAACATCAGCGGCGGATATCCTCTACTACGTAAATGGTTGGATTGGACGCAGCGATATTAAAATTTACGTTAAGGGCAACCGAGATACTGTGAAACTCCTCAAAAAGTATTATAAGCACGTCGTATGCGAATAATCAGCGGTAAATATCGTGGTAGGGCAATCAACCCTCCGAAAAATCTTCGCGCAAGACCGACAACCGATTTTGCGAAGGAGAACCTGTTTAATGTGCTGAACAATCTGGTGGACTTTGAGGAGTGCGATGTGCTGGACCTCTTTGCCGGTACAGGCTCAATGAGTTATGAGTTCGCCTCGCGTGGCGCACGCAGTGTAACATCGGTTGAGATAAATGCGGTACACTATAACTTTATCCGTAATACAGCGCGTGAGTTGGGGGCAGATAATCTCTACCCCGTAAAGGCGAATGCCTTTCTCTACTTGCGCAGTTGCCCCAAGCAGTTTGATATTATCTTTTCAGATGCACCCTACGATTTGGAGGGGTTAGAGGAGATTGTACCACTTGTTTTGGAGGGTAACACCCTCCGTGAGGGCGGAATTTTTATTTTTGAACACTCCGATAAGTACGATTTTTCGTCGCATAAATACTTCTGGCAATTAAGAAGTTACGGTAGCGTTCAATTTTCTATGTTCAAAAAATAGAAATTTTTTCAAAAAAAAGTGCTTAAAATTTTGCAGAGTTCAGAATTTGCCCTATATTTGCACTCGCAATCAGCAATGGTGCGTTAGTTCAGCTGGTTAGAATACGTGCCTGTCACGCACGGGGTCAGGGGTTCGAGTCCCCTACGCACCGCAGAAAAGACGACTTTTAGGTCGTCTTTTTTTTGTGCGTAGGGGACTCGTTCAGCTTGTTGCGCCTCGGCAGACTTGTCTTCGCTCTGTGAGCGTAGGCGTATT
>JAFXHB010000096.1 GCA_017536605.1 Alistipes sp. | reverse complement strand
ATCTCGTTTAACTTAATTTGCTTTGGGTTCTGTGCTGCGTGAGGATGCTCTGCACCAGCATAAACCTTCAAGTTTTTGATAATAGCCTCTCCAAGACGAGTCTTTAGCAACATACCGCGAACTGCCTCTTCGATTACGAACTCAGGTTTCTTAGCCAAATATAAGGCTGGAGTAGCGAAACGCTGACCACCCGGATAGCCGGTGTGGCGGACATAGACCTTATCGGTCAACTTCTTACCTGTGAGCTTTACCTTCTCGGCGTTCACCACGATAACATTGTCACCGCAATCAACGTGAGGGGTGTAGCCCGGCTTGTTCTTACCGCAGAGAATCTTTGCAATCTGCGATGCCAAGCGGCCCAATACCTCGTTAGTAGCGTCGATGACAACCCACTCCTTGTTGACTGTCGCTGCATTCAACGAGATAGTTTTGTAACTTAATGAATCCATCTAATACTTGTTAAAAATTTTATGTAATCCAACCTCGCACTTTGCGAGTGCGCAAAGGTACGAATAATTTTTTGAATAAACCAACTTTTTATAAAATAAAAACAAGGCTGTTAGCCATTGGCTTGTTTAGTGAGGAGGAGTGAGTGAGGAGATAGGAGTGAGGAGATAGGAGTGAGGAGATAGGAGTGAGGAGATGAGACCAATAAGACTAATGGGACAAATGAGACAAATGGGAGATTGTGCTTTTGGTGGCGTTACCCATTGGTCCCATTTGTCGTATAGGTCTTATATGAACGCCTTGTGGGGTGGGTATTGTTTTCGATACCCGTGCTTGCGGGGGGGGGTAGCCATTAGCCAATGGCTTTTTTTGCGCCAAAAATAAGGGTAGTTAAAGGATATTAAGGGGCATTAAAGGAAATTAAGGGTGGCGCAAATTTTATTGAGGGTTAAAAAACCTTAATCGCCATTAACAACCTTTAATTGCCGTTAATAACCTTTATAATTTTGTCGGGTTCGGCGCAGGAGATAACGATATTCGTGCCGTCCCACTTGCGGATAAGGAAGAGATTTTCCGAGCCGGTGGCATAGAGCGTAAATGAGCCTATCTTGTGGGTATAGAACTTGCCATAGAAGCCGAATAGACCGCCCACACCGCCCGTACGAATTGCGCCACGCAAGGCATTTTCGGGCAATCGCTCCACACTCTTTATCTCGTCGCGACGAATCACAACACTCTGATAGCGGCGTAAGACAACGATTCTATCTGCACCTATTTCCAATCGTTGCGGAGCATACCCCTCGCACCAAAGCATAACGGGGAGCATAACGGCATTAAAGAGTATTAGTGAAGTGAGTGGAGCGACGGCATTCGCAGCAATAAATAGTTCGCAGAGCAACCACACCGACACGCCAAGCCATATCGCAAAGAAAGCAAAGGTTATAACCCACACCTTCTTGCTCCACACAAACGGAATGGTATAGAAGCCTTTGTTACCCATATTTTTTGCCATTAGCCGTTAGCCATTAGCCATTAGCTATAAATAATTTTTAATTTAATGCTCTGCATTAGAACTGTGCCTTTACGCCCACTGTAAATGATGCGCCCAACTCGCGATAGAATACCCAGCGATACATCGGCATATTGAGCAGGTTGTTACCCTCGGCAAAGATGGTACAGTTTCTTGACACGTGCCAATCGGCATAGAGTCTTAAATCCACCGAAGCGGGTGCTGTAACGACACTGCGTTGGACAGGCGTAGTAGAGGTGGCATCAAAGAGTTGTCTATTCTGCTCAAATGTCCACTTCGTAGTGCCATAGAGTTGCGCCGACACGCCAAGCGTAAATTTGCGATGTGTATATCTTGCGCTCAACCTCGCCTCAATAGGAGGGAGAGCATTGGCTATCATATCCATCTTGCCTGTAAAATTGGTATAGAGCGACCCCTTCACCTCCGCAGTCAGCAGCAACTGCGAGATAGGTTTATAGTCAAGGGCAGCACACAACGACCAGACATTTCTATCCGCGCTATGCACGCCAAAGTATATCTGGTTGATATTGTACCAATAGAGCGCATTGAGCATAAAGGACATATTGGCATAGAAGCGATATGCAAACTTGCTATTTGCCGTATGTCCCGATACGCCGAAGCGCACATTATAGAGTGCCGTATTAGCAAGGGCGGCATCTGCCTGCAACGCACTACTGCCCTCGCCCAAAATTGCGACATAAGGGTTTTGGCGCACCAACGAGTAGTAACTATTATTCTGCAACTCGCCATCAACCTCAACATACGGAACAAATGCCCCCTTATCGTTGATATTGAGCGACAAAGCCAAGTATGGGAAGACGTGATAGCGGTTCTGTTTCTCCGCATCAACAGGGTTGTGGTCGTAGGCAAACTTCACGCCCGCCTTCATATCGAGCAAACCTCCTGAACGGTAGTGGTACATCAACGCCGCCTGCGCTATCGAGTTCTGATACGAAGAGAGCGACTTCATACCAAAATAGCCACGATAGTCCATATTAAAGGAGAACGCGCTACGCTTTGAAATCTCTCGTGCCAGCATAACACCCGCATTGACATTTATCTGCTGATAGTTTGCACCACTGACAAAGTGTTGCGACTTGTCGTGATAGTAGTCTGCCGAGGCGTAAACCTTGAAGTTGAAGTGTTTGTAGTCGGCAAACGAGTCGCCAAACGACAACGATAGACTCACATCCTCAAAATCCACCTTCCTCCTATCAAAGGCATCGTCGTAGAGAGGATAGCGACGATAGGTATCCATACGATAGAATACATCTCCCGCAAGCGTATATCTACCGAAATACTTTCCACCCATAACGCCAAACTTATTTGCCATCTGCGTAGAGTTATTGTTCTTATGAACCTTGCCCGTAGCGGCATCTTCGTACTTCAACTTTGCATACTGTCCATAGTGATTGACGTAACCCGTAAGGTATCCCACATCGGGGCGATGTGTTGTTGCGTACAAGTCGGCAACGGTATTTAGCGGATAGCCCAAGCCCGCCTTCAAGTAGAACGGATAATCGCGACGATACTCCCAATAGGTTACCGACGCGGGGTTAAACTTATGCGTGCCGAGGTCCGACGCAAATGAGCGCGGCGTGATAGTGTAGTCTATCTCCGGACGCAGAGTGATGGTATCCACCATATTCGGAGCAATATCCATCTTCTTCGCTTCGCTAATCTCCGGCGCAAACTCCTTGGTTACCTCCACTTGTTTCGCAACCTGTGCCGATGCCGATAGCGACACCGCACAAAGTGTAAAGAGTATTGTTATATATCGTTTCATAGTAGGTCTAATTCAATTTTTCGAGTTTCGCTTGCGCCTCTGCAACAATTCCGTCATCGGCCGGCGTATAGCCATCAACAACGCTTCGGTAGGTAGCCCTCGCTTGGAAAGCATCATTTCGGGCTACATAGATGTCGCCCAGCAGGATAAACGCCTTGCCAAGCCAATATGCGTGAGGTGTTTGACTATCGGCAAGAGCATATATACGCTTCTCGCTCTCATCAAGATTGCCTTCGGCAAACAACATCTCAATAATGATATATGCAGACTCGGCACCCTCAACATTTGACACATCTTTTGCCAACTGCTCATAAACCTCACGAGCCAGCCCCTTCTCTTCGCGCGAAGCATAGACCTTGGCGGTTGCAAATCGGCATCGGCGCATCGCCGTAGAATCAACATCTGCAAGCGTATCCAAATCTCGCGCCATTGCCATAGTTGCCTCCTCATCTTTGAGGTTTAGCGTTGAATTAACATATCCAACCGAAGCCTCTACACGCTTCTCGGCACTATCAACAACGTCGTACATACGACGATATGCTTGTGCAGCCTCATCGTATATACCATTATTGTAGGTTACGGTTGCCAACTTCCGAACTACCGACTCCGTGTATTGGTTTGTCGGACGACTTACCAACTGCTTCATCGACTCTATCGCCATATTCAGGCTATCGCATTTGAGGTAACTATCACTCAAATAGAAGAGGGCGTCGTTGGTGTAGTAGCCCTTCGGGTAGTCTTTGAGGTAACTCTTCAACTGCGGTATAGCCTCCTCCATCTGCGAAGCGAGGTATCTGTTCTGTGCCGCACGGAACGACAACGAGTCGCGAGTCATCAAACTCAAATCACACTCCACACCGGAGCGTTTTGCATAGGCGAAGTAGGCGTTGATATCACCCTTTGCCACATATATCTCGCGCACACTCTGTATCGCATCTCTTGCAGCCGATGATTGCGGGTCGGCGGATATAACCTTGTCGTAGTAACTCAATGATTTATCCCTATTTCCGAGATTCAGATGCACCAAGCCCAAATCGAGCAGTGCCGGCGTGAGGTATGGCGACGAAGGGTATTTATCCACAAAGCGTTCCAACGTATTTGCGCCCTCGGCATAGCGACCAAGACGAACAAAAGTACGTCCAAGTTCGTAGGCTGCGTCGTCGTTATAGTCGCCACAATCCTCCTTCTGCATCTGCTGCAATGCCCCTATCTTGGCAGTCGTTTTACCTGCCAAGCCAAGAGATATAGCGCGTTGGAACTTTGCGTAGTCCTGCTCTGCGGTACCGAGTGCCATTGCTCCCTCGTAACTCTTCACTGCATCGCCATATTTTCGTTGCGAATACTGCGTATCACCCAAACGGTTGTAGGCGTCGGCGCGGTAGCGGTCTGCCGTCTTATACAGCCACAAGAATCCCTCAAAGGAGCGTTGGCTGGACGGCATATCCGACCTGTCCAAGTAGGCATATCCAAGGTTATATAGTGCCAACTTATACTCTCGCTCGCTCTTTGGCGCACGTTTAATGTAGAAGTTGTAGTGTTCAATAGCCTTTGCCATATCGCCCTGCTTATAGGCTATCTCGCCCAACCAGAAGGAACATAGCGCGTTGTACTTCGGACTGACACCAACCGCCTGCGACTCGGAGAGAGCCGACTTCGCCTTCTCGTAGTCGCCCTCGCTAAACGCCTTTAAGCCATTAAAGTAGGCTATCTTCTGCAAGGCTGCTTTCTGCGACCCGTCGGGGTTAGGGAATGACTTAATCGCCTTGTAAGCCATATCGTAGTCGTGAGAGTTGTAGTATGCCGCAATAAGCAACTCGCGAGCCTCATCAACACGAGGCGACTGCGGATAGCGTTTTACATATCGTTGCAACACGTTAATCGACTCATTGAAGGTTCCTCCGCCCGTTTCAAAGAGCAACTTTCCGTAGTTAAACAACGCATCTTCGGTAATCTCGTTATCAAACTTCTCGTCGGCAGCCATCGCAAAGGCGTGTATAGCCTGACGCTTATTATCATTGCGCAAGTAACTGTCTGCCAAGTGGTAAGAGGCATTCTGCGAGAGCAAATCTTTACCATCGCACACCTTACGCAAAGCCTCAATAGCAGTTACGTAGTCGGTGGTACGATACGCCGAGTAGCCCAACAGGTACTCCTCCTCACGCCCCATCTTGCCACCGGAGCGTTTATACATTGAGATATATGCCAAACTCTTGTCGTAGCCCTTCAAGCGATACCACGACTCTGCCACGATACGCATAATCTCCGTGCGCTCAACATCTACCGACTGACGCATCAACTTATCGCCCTCGCTGACAACATACTTATAGTTGCCACGGGCGAACTCCAACTGAAAGAGATAGTACGGGATAACCTTGGCGTAGTTGTCGCTATTTGAAAGCGATTCAAAGCCCCTATACGCCACATCATACTCGCCACGATTGTAGTGTATGTAGGACTTATAGTAGGTTGCGTGGTCGGCATAATTGCCCGTAGGAGATAGCGTAGAGAAGAGTTTGTATGCCTCCTCGTAGTTACCCTTCACGAACTCTATATATCCGCGACGCATATTGTATCGCTCTTTGTCCTCGATCGTGAGAGCCTTATACGACACACCGGCAAACTGCTTGTCGGCCTTTGAATACTCCTCGCGCTCACAGTAGTACATCGCAAGCATAAATCGCACGTCGTTGATATGCACCGACTCCGGATAGCGACGAAGAAAGGCGAGCAAAATCGGCTCTGTGTCGTTATCGTCAAGGAAGTAGGCGCATTTTGCAAGTCCGAAGTCGATGTGTCGGTGCATAATCTCATCGTCGATAGCAACCTGCGAGCGAAGCAGTTGCAACTTATGGCGTGCATCGGAATATCGGTTCTGCTCAATAAGTTCCAAGGCGTGTTCCATTTGGCGTTGCGTCGTCGGTTGTGCCTCGGTAGCACCTATGCTCAACACCGCTACAATGGCTATCAGAAGGGCTCTTCTATACGTACTGCTTTTATATTTCTCTGGTTTACAAATTCAACATCTAAAATGGGATAGGCTAATACGGAATATCGCGGTAATTAAACTTCTCAACGATAGTTCCATTATCAAGTTCAACCAATCCATAGTCGGCTCTAATCACTGTTTTAAGGCTTTTAGCGTCCATATTATAGCACTTCACGGCCGGTGCGCCGGCAAAGGTTATAGTCTGCTCGCCAACAAGTTTTTCGGGAGTAAGACATATAACGGTATCCTCTATCGCAGCATAGCGCACAACCGCACCAAAGCGTTCCGCGACCTCCTCTTCAAGAGGCATTATACTCTTTGCGCAGAGTATATACAACTTGCCCGGAATGGAGAGCAGAGAGTCGGTCCTGTCGTTACCCTCGCTATCGCTAATAGTAAACTCCAATATCATCGGTCTGATATGTGGAGCATCGGTCTCTACGCGAGTCTCAACCCACTCCCAACGTTTCTCGTTGTGCCAAGCCTTATCGTCTAACGAAAACTCTTTAATCTTTCCTGTACGGCGGTTGCGATAGACCAACACAACGCTACTATTCTCCTGCTCCTTCTTCGCCTTCTCTATCTCGGTGGCGATATGGACACCCTTCTTATATGGAAGGAGGTCAATAGGCGGGAGGTGAAAATAACTATATGTTCCCACACCCATAGAGATTGTGAAAAACAGAACTGCAAGGGCCATCTCCAACTTTGAGAACGAGAATATCCTGTCGGGGCGATAGCGGTACCAGAAGCATATCGCCATCGGCAGCAACACGGCATTCTTCACGAAGGTCTGCCAAGGCTTCAACTTCATAAACTCTCCGAAGCAGCCACAATCCTCTACCGGTATAAAGGTGATATTCAGGAAGGTAAGAATCGTAAAGAAGGTCATTGACAGCACTGCAAAGATAGAGATAAGGCGTATTCGCACCTTAAACAGGAGCATACAGCCCATCATCAACTCTGCACCACAAAGCCATATCGAGAATATCATCACAAGAGGTTGTGGGATATCCAAGTTATACGCCACCAAGTAGTTACTCACATTAAGAGCCGTACCCCACGGGTCAATAGCCTTGAAGAAGCCCGACACGATAAAGGTTATCGCAAATGATATACGACAGATGTGCGACAGGTAGCGAAACCAACGTCTATTTCGTAGTGCTGATGCCATTATTCATTCCATTTAAGAGGGGTGATATACTATTCTCTATACGCGAGAATATCTCGTCCGGAGTTGCCATTGTGCCATCTGCGTCACTGCAATCAACAACCACAAGCTCCGCGTCGCATCTTGCCGAAGAGATATAGACCTCGCGAACTCGCTCCTGCAACGACAGCGACTGCTCGTGGATATCCGAGCCACCATTCAGGTAGGTGCGGTCATCGCCCTCGCGCTGCTCGGTCAATCGCTTCTCGGTAAAGGCAAACGGAACGTCCAAGAAGAGCGACACATCGGGACGAGGTATCTTGTTGTACTCATATTCAAGCGACAATATCCATTGGCGGAGCCTCTCGCGAGCCTCCTTATCGGCAATCTTCGCACATTGGTAACCGATATTTGAATAGACGTAGCGGTCAGCAATCACAACTTTACCCTCCGCCTGCCAAGCCTCTATCTGCTTCGCCATATCGGCACGGTCGCCCGCATAAAGCAGGGCTACAACGTAGGGGTCCACCTGCTCCACAGAGCCGAGTTCGCCACGCAAAAAGCGGGCTATCAAATCGCCATAGAATGGAGCATCAAAGCGCGGAAAGTGAACATACTCGCTCGCCACACCTCGCTCGGCAAACAATTCACGCAGTTTTTTGATTTGGGTTGATTTTCCTGCGCCGTCAAGTCCTTCAAGTACTATAAACATAATTCAAAATGCAGAATGCAAAATGCAAAATTATTTTTCTTATTTCAGCATCGAAACGGCTCTTTTAACCGCTTTTACGAATGCGTCAATATCTTCTTTGTTTGTGTAGAGTGCAATCGAGGCACGAACAACTCCATTTGTGCCGTAGCGAGCCATAACAGGTTCGGCGCAATGGTGCCCCGTGCGCACCGCAACTCCCATTTTATCCAAAATCATTCCTATATCGTAGTGGTCGCAACAATCTACATTGAACGACACAATCGGAGCCTTACCCTCCGTAGTGCCATAGATGCGCAACCCCTCAACCTGCAACAACTGCTCGGTAGCGTAGTCAAGCAACTCCTTTTCGTGGTCGGCAACTGCCTCCGCAGGCAGGCTCTGCAAAAACTTTATCGCCTCCGCCAAGCCTATTGCGCCGATATAGTTCGCTGTACCCGCCTCAAATTTCAGAGGCAGAGGTGCGTAGGTGGTCTTTGCAAACGACACCTTATCGACCATATCGCCACCTCCCATATACGGCGGCATCTTATCAAGCAGTTCGCGCTTGCCATACAATACACCTGTACCCGTAGGACCATACAACTTATGCCCCGAAAATGCGTAAAAATCGCAATCGAGAGCCTTGACATCTACCCCACCGTGAACTACTCCCTGACAGCCATCAACCACAACGACTGCACCAACCGAGTGCGCCTTTGCGATAATTGTTGCGAGGTCGGGGCAAGTACCGAGCGTATTTGATGCCTGCGTTACCGCCACAACCTTTGTACGCTCGTCAATAAGGCTATCAAGTGTTTCAAGCATCAACGCTCCACTATCATCAACGGGGATAACCCTCAACTCTGCACCCTTGCGCTCCGTAGCCAACTGCCAAGGAACAATGTTTGAGTGGTGTTCAATATGGCTTACAACAACATTGTCGCCCTCGTGCAGGAACTTCTCGCACCAACTCGAAGCCACCAAATTCAAGGACATCGTTGCGCCCGAAGTAAATACCACCTCCTCGCGACACTCTGCACCGATAAATTGACGAACCACCTCGCGAGCCTCCTCGTATCGTACCGTCATCTCCTCCGACAGCAGATGCACGCCACGATGGATATTGGCGTTATCGTGCAAGAGCAACTCCGACATCTTCTCCACCACGCACTTTGGTTTCTGCGCCGTAGCAGCACTATCAAGGTATATCAGCCGCTTGCCATATACCTCACGCTCCAATATCGGAAACTCTTTGCGTATTTGCTCTACATCAAACATCTCACTACTACTCGTTTAATCTCTTTTGTAGGGCATCGGTTAGGTAGTTGCGCAAAGCCTCAATCTCGCACTTCGCAACAACATCGCCTACAAAGCCCTCTAACATCACTCTTTCGGCACTCTCCTGCGAGATACCGCGCTGACGCATATAGTATATAGCCTGCTCGTCAAGTTGTCCTACGGTTGAGCCGTGCGAACACTTAACATCGTCGGCGTAAATCTCCAACTGCGGTTCCGACACCACGCGACCTGCGCCGAGTTCGACATTTCTATTCAACTGCTTGGCATCGGTGCGTTGTGCATCTTGCGCCACATAGACCAAACCCTTAAACTCTGCCACACCTCTGCCCGAGGCGACACTCTTAATGGTCGAGTTGCTCTTGCAGTCCGCAACATTATGGCGTGTTACAAGCGACAACACCGCGTGGTCAAACCCTGCTGCCACCACCGCTGCATTCATCACAAACGATGAGTGCGGAGCATTGAGCAAAGTTTCGTAGGAGGTATGCGCACCACGCAACATCACGGTTGTAACATTGCACTCGCTCGCTTCGCCCTGCTCAATCGTCATCGACACATACTTCTCCGAAGCATAGACCTCCGTAAGCGACAACTGCGCGTGTGGTGCAAGGCGGATAGTCAAAGTCGACTCCTTTGCGTCGTCGTGCCACAGCACCAGCGACACCCTTTGCGAGGTTACCACCTCAATTTCGCCCTTGCGAGGATTTACGACAACAAGAGGTAGCGACAAGTCGCACTTGTCGTCAATGCACCCAACCTTCGTTTCGCGCAACAACCCCTCTGCTATTAACTCTCGAACAGCCATCGCCTACTCCTTATAGTCGTTAATGAGCCAATCGTAGCCCTCTTTTTCGAGTTTCAACGCCAACGATTTGTCGCCCGAATAGATAATTTTGCCCTTGTACAAAACGTGTACAAAGTCCGGCACGATATAGTCAAGCAGTCGCTGGTAGTGGGTAATCACCACCGTAGCGTTCTGCGGTGTGTGCAACTTCGTAACACCCGTAGCGACAATTCGCAAGGCGTCAATATCCAAGCCCGAATCTGTCTCGTCAAGGATTGCCAACTTCGGGTCGAGCATCGCCATCTGGAAAATCTCGTTTTTCTTCTTCTCGCCACCCGAAAAGCCCTCATTCACGGCACGCGAAGTCATCTTGGCATCGAGTTCTACCACCTTCGCCTTCTCGCGCATCATCTTCAAAAACTCGGCTGCGGTGAGTGGCTCCTCACCACGCGACTTGCGCTGTTCATTTACGGCAATCTTCATAAAGTTTGCCATCGTAACACCCGGAATCTCCACGGGATATTGGAAGCCGAGGAACAAACCCTTTCTTGCACGCTCCTCAATGGACATCTCGCGCAAGTCCTCGCCCTCGAACGACAACTCGTCAGCCTCAACCGTAAACTTATCGCTACCTGCAATCACCGATGCAAGTGTACTCTTTCCCGAGCCGTTAGGTCCCATTATAGCGTGTACCTCGCCAGCCTTAACCTCAAAGTCTATTCCTCGAAGTATCTCCTTGCCATCGACACTTGCACGAAGGTTTTTTATTTTTAGCATATAATTCTTAATTTTTATTTCTTCATTTCAATTCTTCATTCTCCGAAAATCGGAGGTGATGAGATTATTTTTGTGCGATGTTAGGCAACAAAAGCGCAGCATACTTTGGCGTATGTGAGCATTTTGGCGTCCGACACATTCGTGCAAAAAGAACTCATCAGAACGATTTTCTATCCTACGCTGCCTTCAAGGCTTATGGAGAGCAGTTTCTGTGCCTCAACCGCAAACTCCATCGGCAACTTTGCCAACACCTCACGGGCATATCCTCCAACAATCAAGCCCACCGCATCCTCCGTAGAAAGACCTCGCTGGTTGCAGTAGAAGAGTTGTTCCTCCGAGATTTTCGAGGTTGTAGCCTCGTGTTCAAGTTGAGCCGATGAGTTGCGGCAATCAACCGTAGGGAAGGTGTGCGCTCCGCATCTATCGCCAATCAAAAGCGAGTCGCACTGCGAGTAGTTGCGGGCATTATCCGCCTTCGGCATAACCTTTACAAGTCCGCGATAGGCATTCTGCGACTGCCCTGCCGAGATACCCTTCGACACGATACGGCTGCGAGTGTTACGACCTATGTGTATCATCTTCGTACCCGTATCTGCCTGCTGGAAGTTGTTGGTCATAGCCACCGAATAGAACTCGCCCACCGAGTTGTCGCCCATAAGCACGCAACTTGGGTATTTCCAAGTTATAGCCGAGCCGGTCTCCACCTGCGTCCAGAAGAGGTGTGCATTCTCCTTGCAAAGACCTCGCTT
>JAFXHB010000095.1 GCA_017536605.1 Alistipes sp. | reverse complement strand
TAGGGTCGGCAATCGCAATAGATTGTGCTGCACCTGTAATTGCGTTACCACGATAGAGGCGAATTTGGTGCTCTCGTTTATTCATACCTTCGGCATAGCCCATCCAATACCAATCTTTGATAGTGTTGTCGCTGATGTGATATACCTCATATCCATTTGGTACGCCATCTCCATTTATATTGCTTGTCCAACTTGCTCCATTTACAGCAGCCTGTGCGTGCTCGTAGATTTTGTGCTTTGAACTACTTACTCTGGTATGGTCGTAGTTGTGCTGATAGTGGAGGTGTCCCGAGATTACGTGTGCTTCGGCAAATTGGTCGAGAAGGTTGAGAACCTCTTGGCGATATGTGCCGTCGCCAACTCGTCCGTTGTTGTATAGCGGTACGTGAACGCCGAGTATTACCATCTTGGTCTTCGGTACAAGAGATAAATCTGCGACTAACCACTCGTACTGCTCCTTTGTAAAGCTGGTCTTTGTGTTTGCGGTGGCGCAGTTGTCGCCTGTCAGCCATTGTATATTACGCATACCTACGATGTGAGCGTCGGCACGGTTGAATGAGTAGTTGATAGGACCCATTGCATCCTCAAATGGGCGTTGAATCTTTAAGTTAAAGTTGCTGCTTGTCGCATCAGGTTTTGCCGGATAATTCTTATTCATAAAGCAGTTGTCGTGGTTACCCATAACTTGGAATACCGGCATACCCATCTTGTCGGCGTGCATTGCATCGCGCATATCGTAGAACATATACTCCTCATTTGTTGAGCCTCCCATAGAGATAATATCTCCTAGGGTGATGCCGTAGCAAGGTAGCGACTGTGCTTGCGCATAGGTCTTAACCTCTGGAACTACTTGTGCCTTAAAGCGGGCTACCGCAGCGTCGGAGCCTGTTTGAGGGTCAGCAAAGCCGAAGAGAAGACACTCACGCTCTCTGCCTCCTGTGCGTTTTGAAAGGGTGAAATTGTACTCCTTTTGTGAACTCTTGTAGCGTTGGAAGAAGCCGGGTCTGCCTTTGCTGTCAATGGTTACATTGCACTCTGCCGGTACAGAGTAGAAGATGTAGTAGGCATCACTTGAAGGCTTGAAGTGGAAGAAGCCCATATTGTTGGTCTGTACCACCGTAAAACCATCGCTTACTGCAACGCCTGCAACAGGTTTACCATATTGGTCGATAAGGTGTCCGAATATCTCGTTATCAGGAATATCCGAAGAGCGATAAATATGGATATTGTCAAGGCAGAGAGGGTGTCCTGCCTCGCTGACAAATGCAAACTTGTAGCCACTCTTAACTGCTTGGAAGGTTGCCGAGAGCGAAACCCACGTAGGACTATCTCCATATCCCGAAATCTCAATGGACACCTCCTCCGCTACACTACCCTTCTCATCGATTATCTGAACCTTAATGCGCTCGGTTGCGGAGTCGCCCGAAAGGTTGAATTGGCAAGCGTCAAAGTTTACAATAACCTCGCAACCATCTTCTTCAATAAGTTGGGTCGCCGGAGTGTATAGTACACCGGCATTAGAAGATGAGCCCAAACGAATGTATCCGGGGCGTTGGTATGCGTACTCTCCCTCCCAATCGTTGATGCCGAGGATAGACTTCATTGTACTCTTTGTAAAGTAGAAGAGGTCAATATCGTATGCCGGATTTGAGGTTGCGCTCCAATTTGATATGGTGGCGTCAAGCGACGAGTATGTTGCCGATTTAGGTAACGATACCTTTACACCGCACGCTTCGTTCATATAGTCAAAACCCCAGCACAGGTTGTCAAAGCCCTGCTTGTGTATATCGGTAGCATTCTTGGCTATGGCACTCTTTGTGCTAACACCGATTAGGTCGGTGGAGATATTTTGGGCGTTAGTAATTTTGACAAGGTAGTCAGAATTCGGTTTCAATAGCGGGAAGGTAAATGCACGAGGTGTACTCTCCTTCATCTCGACTTCAAAACTCAAATAAGGCACCTTTGTATTAGATTTTTCGTAGATTGCTACGGTGTAAATCTCCTCTCCACCAATGGAGAATTCGTCCTCCCAAGCAACTGTTACACTTGTGCTTGATGCGTTTTTCTGATAGACACTGAATGTCCCTTGTTTGTCTATCTCTCCGCTGTTCTCGCAAGAGATTGAGCATATAAGGGATAGTGCAAAGAGAGATGTTAGTAGTAGTCGTTTCATATTGTTGGTAGTATTTTATCTATTATAAACGCACAAATTTATCTATTTTTTAGTATATTTGCAACAAATAAAATTGTTTTTTAATAATCGAATTTATGGTATATGTATTTCCAGGGCAAGGTGCCCAATATGTAGGTATGGGTAAGGACCTCTACGAGAATAGTGCGCAGGCGCGAGATATGTTTGAGCGAGCGAACGAATTGCTCGGATTTCGTATTACCGACATAATGTTTGAGGGCACAAGCGAGGAACTAAAACAGACCAAGGTTACACAGCCTGCGGTATTTCTTCATTCGGTAATTCTTGCCAAGACGCTTGGTGTTGAGCCTGCGGCTGTTGCAGGACACTCGCTCGGAGAGTTTTCGGCGTTGGTTGTTTCGGGAGCGTTATCCTTTGAGGAGGGCTTGATGCTTGTGGCAAAGCGAGCAATGGCGATGCAGCGTGCCTGTGAGTTGTGTCCGGGTACTATGGCGGCGGTGTTGAACTTGCCGAATGAAACTGTTGAGCAAGTTTGCGAAGGTGTTGAAGGCGTGGTTGTTGCAGCGAACTATAATTGTCCGGGACAACTTGTGATTTCGGGTGCTGTAAGCGCGGTGGAAGAGGCTTGCGTAAAGATGAAGGAGGCGGGAGCGCGACGTGCTTTGGTCTTGCCTGTCGGAGGTGCATTCCACTCTCCGCTGATGGAGCCTGCGCGTAAAGAGTTGGAGGAGGCGATATCTTCGGCTTCGTTCCAAACCCCTATCTGTCCTATATATCAGAATGTTGATGCTAAACCGCACACATCGCCAGAGGAGATTAAGCAGAACTTGATAGAGCAACTAACGGCTCCGGTGCGTTGGACACAGATTATTGAGCAGATGACGAATGATGGCTTTGGCGAGTTTACCGAGTTGGGGCCGGGCACAGTGCTTCAAGGTCTTGTGCGAAAAATATCCCCTTCGGCAGTAGTTGAGAGTCGTAGTGCAATAGAATAATAGTTAAAAATTTGTAATAATTTTGAAAAAAAATTAACAAAGGGTGGAATTTTTCCACCTTTTTTATTATCTTT
>JAFXHB010000094.1 GCA_017536605.1 Alistipes sp. | reverse complement strand
CGCATATTGTAGTATTGGTCTTTGAGGGTGAGTTTCAGCACCCCTTCGCCATACTTGTTGTTGAGGATACCCACGATATTGTGCATCCACACCTTCTTTGCCTCAAACTTGTCGGCGTCGTGGTCGCGAATAATATACGAGATTGTAGCCTCCTCCACCGTACCCGTTATGCCAACGCAGTGGTAGAAGCCCTCATAGCCCTCGGTATATTGAGGTCGCTCGTTGGCAAGGAACCAGCGAATTGAGTTCGCACGCCACGTCAATCGCATTTATCATCTTATGCTTCGCATAGCCGGGGTGTACGTTACGTCCCTTAATGAGAATCTTTGCCGAGGCAGCATTAAAGTTCTCAAACTCCAACTCGCCCTCGTAGCCTCCGTCCATCGTATAGGCGAAGTCTGCACCAAAGGTCTTCACATCAAAGAAGTCCACGCCACGACCTATCTCCTCGTCGGGCGTAAAGCCGATACGAATCTTGCCGTGCTTGACTTCGGGATGCGACATCAGATACTCCGCAGCAGTCATAATCTCCGCCACGCCAGCCTTGTCGTCGGCTCCAAGTAGCGTTGTGCCGTCGGTGTGGATAAGCGTGTGTCCAACAAAGCGACTCAACTCCGGGAACTCCGCCACACGCATCGTGAGCGATGGGTTGAGGACAATATCCTCGCCCTGATACTCCTCAATAATGCGAGGTCGCACATCTTTACCACTCATATCGGGCGATGTATCCACGTGAGCAAGGAAGCCTATAACGGGAGCCTTCTCGTAGCCCTTTGTTGCGGGTATCGTTCCCATAACATAGCCATACTTATCTATCGTATCCTCCTCCAAGCCGAGAGCCTTCATCTCCTCTACCAGAAGATTTAAGAGGTCCCACTGCTTCGCAGTTGAAGGGAATGACTCGCTATTCTCATCGCTCTGCGTATCTATCGCAACGTATTTCAGAAATCTATCTTTCAGTTCCATCTCAAAATTTAATTTTTACAAAGATACAAAATATAGGGATATGCAACAAACGAAGACTCACTTTTCTGATGCGCTGCAACTATTGTTCCTCCTACTCGGAGACGAAGTGAAGCAGACATCTGTGGCACAAGCAATCGGCATAACGCTCTTTCAGCACGCTACGTTGGTACTCCGAGAGTGGCACACTTGCACAATGACAACGCGCAATATCGCCATCGGCACAGCACTCAAACTCCTCTCCACAGTGTGGGCAAACCTTTCGCATAGGCTCTACGGTGCTACTCTTGGTTTTTCTTCAACCACTCCAAGCGGCGAAGGTCAGGCAGATGGGTAATCTTGAAGCCCTCAAAACGCGCCTCAAAGCCATTCCCATCGGGACACGCAGCCATCATACCGACCATAACGGGGGTATTGTCCGCAAGGTGGCAGTTACGCATCATCGTGTAGTTTTTATCATCAAACGAGTAGAAAATTTCCACCGCATCCAAACGGCGCACCGCCTTTATCCAGATATACTCAACACTCTTGTCAAGGGTGATAACCGACCAATCGCTCGTATGGTGAGTTACCACGCACGAGATATTGTACTTACCATCTACGAACTCGATACCCGCCTTGATATAGTTCTCTTTGTCGGTGCGCAACATCAAACCTGCCTGATCAAAACGCACCTTGTAGTCGCCCGCAATCTTCACCTTAACCTCAAACTCGCCACCGCGCGTAGTGTAGAGGAACGGAGCGTCATCAACGGTAAAACCGTAGTGCGAGATGCGCCAATAGTCGCTCTGCGGGGTTACCTGCATCGTGAGGCTATTATTTTTAATGCTCCACACCTCTGGCTCGTTGAACCACTGCATAGATTCAAGTGTCTGCGCCTGCACCGCAACCGCCAACACCACCATCGCCAAGAAGATAGTAATTCGCTTCATTGTAGGGTAATTTATTGGTTTCGTGTTAAAAATTTTCCTCTATGAATTTGAGTAATTTTGCAGCACTCGCATTAGACAAATTCATACCACCTCTTGGAGCCATAGCTAATCCATTTTGTAAAAGATGCGGCAATGACATATTATGCGTATGGCTTTCTGCTAATAAGCGAAGTTTCACAAAACGATTATGAGCCTTTGCTGTCTCAAAATCATTTGCATCAACATAAAACTCTCTCTCTTTTTCAAATTCAGAATTATATTGGACATCATGGGCTTCTACCGATAATTTATATTTTATACAACTATCTGGACTTGATAGGTATATATAGACGATGTCGCCTTTTTGAATTTTATAATTTTGAGTCCAATATATCTCATTATATTTTTTTAGACACCCATCAACATCAAAGAACTTGCTATTAGCAGGTAACAACCAAGTAACAGCCTTCTCACGAGGTGTATTTGATTTATCTGCACAAGTTTTCTCAACCTTTCCAACAACAACCTGCTTAAAAACCTCCTCAATTTCTGCATCATCAAGCAACAACGCGACCTCTTTGAAGATGGAAAGAGCCACATCTGGCGCAACATTAAAGAACTCTCTATTATTGCGAATACGCAAATTGGTAAAGCGCTCTATGTAATGATGGATAAGTTTTTCTGCCTCCGAATACTTCACAGTTTTCAGCGTTGCATAGATCTCAAATGGCAATGGCACAGCAGTATTATCCAACTCCTTCGAACGGATATCGACAGGGCGCGAACTCTTACCAATCTTTACCCAATCCTCCTTAAAACTCGGATTGGTCAAAATATATACATAACCAGCTTCTTTCATTTTAATTAGTTTTGAATTACACAAAGTTAGGCAAAATTTATAATTTAACAAATCATACCCCCCCATCGCCCCTAAATTCTCTAAACTCCTTAAACACCAATTTGTCCTATTTATCCTATTCCCCCTACTAACCCTATTACCTCTAACGCCTCTATTACCCCTGATGCCCCTACTCGTTCGCTTAACTTACGGCACGTGCCTGCGGCTCGCTACAACGGAAAACGGAAAACTATAAAATCTTGTTTGCTTTCAAGTTTTTGACACAAATTGTCAAAACATAGTCATATTTTTGCAACATAAAATAGCAACTATAACATCTTTGGCTATGGGAACAATTATTATGATTTTGCTTATCGTCGCTATTATTGCGGAGGTCGGATTGGGTACTATTATTTTCTGGATAATATGTGGAGCTGCAATTTTCTTTGGCCTTTTGTGGATAATCGTAAAATTAACACCGACAAGATATTACACAAGGAATTGTCCTTGGGGCTATCACTATTATGGTTGCCAACCCGAATGTCCACTACACGAACACTGTTGGGGGCCACACCCAATGAAGGAGAACTCAACACAACATAATCATAGTTTTTGGCAACACCAAGATTCTGATTCAGGACAAAGTTTTCTACCTGATACTCCTACATCCCAAAATGAGGATGGCGATTGGCGTACAACCTATATGGACGACACACGCTATGATGATCGAGAGCGTGACGAAGAGTATGACCATGACCGCTTCGACAATGGTGGTTGGTAGTTGTCTATTTAATGATTTATCGCTATCGGGTATCGAAAACGATACCCGTTTTGTATAGTTATTAGGAGCAGCCTATTACACCTATCACTCCTATTATCCCTAACGACTCTAACGCCAATTCGTTCGCTTAACTTGCCGAGCATCGCTTTGCGATTATCGCTCGGCTTAAATCGGCTGCACCTCGGCATAGTACATACCTCACCACAAACAACATTAAGTCCCCCTCACAGGAGGGGGATTTAGGGGGTGGGTAACATAT
Organism: Alistipes sp.; assembly: GCA_017536605.1. Classification (GTDB taxonomy): domain Bacteria; phylum Bacteroidota; class Bacteroidia; order Bacteroidales; family Rikenellaceae; genus Alistipes. Next base: position 238 of record JAFXHB010000094.1, on the reverse strand, counting down.
ATCTCTTTAAGACCAGCCTTACCAATAACCTCTGTTAAAGGCTAATCATTAAGAGTTCGCATATAGACACAAAAAAAGACCAACCTTATTGGCTGGTCTTAAAGAGGCGGCTACCTACTCTCCCACGGGAAAACCGTAGTACCATCGGCGCGAGTGAGCTTAACTTCTCTGTTCGGAATGGGAAGAGGTGGAACCTCACCGCTATAACCACCTAAATCTTATTTTAGGTCTTTGTTAT
>JAFXHB010000093.1 GCA_017536605.1 Alistipes sp. | reverse complement strand
TGTTATCTATTATTTGTAAAAAATCACTACCTTTGTACGAAATTATTATGGAAGATATGACAAAAGTTAAGGGTAGAACCGAGATTTCGGAGTTGGGAGAGTTTGGTCTTATTGACAGATTGACATCGCGTTTTGGCGCACAGTGCAAGAGTACGATTTTTGGTGTGGGTGATGATGCGGCTGTATTGAATGCCTCCGAGAAGGAGGCTATGCTCGTATCAACCGATATGATGGTTGAGGGTATAGATTTTGACTTGACCTACTTCCCTCCAAAGCATCTTGGCTACAAGGCTGTTACAAAGGGAATTAGCGACATTGTGGCGATGAATGGTGTTGCCGAGCAGGTAACTATTTCGCTTGCTATATCGTCAAAAATTTCGGTTGAGTTCCTTGACGACTTCTATGATGGTGTGGCATTCGCAGCACAGGAGGCGGGCGTAGATGTTGTTGGTGGCGACACGTCGGCTTCGGTTACGGGACTTACTATCAGCGTTACGGCGATAGGACGTGCCGAGAAGGAGCGTGTGTCGTATCGTAACGGTGCAATGGAGCACGACCTTATCTGCTTGACAGGCAACGTCGGCGCGTCGTATATGGGCTTGCGACTCTTGGAGCGTGAGAAGCGCGTGCTGGGCGATGTGCCAAATCCGGAGCCAAAGTTTGCGGGTTATGAGTACCTCTTGGAGAAGTATCTCAAACCTCGCGCTCGCTACGATATTGTGGAGTCGCTCCTTGAAGAGGATATAGTGCCGACCTCGATGATTGACATCAGCGATGGTCTTGCTTCGGAGGTGTTGCAGATATGCAAGTCCTCGCAGTGTGGTGCGCGTATCTATTTGGAACGTATCCCTATCGCCAAGCAGACCAATGAGTTGGCAGATGAGATGAATATAAACTCTGTTGTGGCGGCTCTAAATGGCGGCGAGGATTATGAGTTGCTCTTTACCGTACCGCTTGAAATGCGTGAGCGCATAATGAATCTCGGCTGTATAGACATTATCGGACACATCACATCTGCCGAGCAGGGCAAGGTGCTGGTTACGCCTGACGGGGCGGAGATTGCCCTTGAAGCGCAAGGCTTTAAGAAGCAGTAAGTTCGCTACTCGCTAATCACTAAATTCAAAGTTACGTCGTGCTCCTCACAAGGGAGCACTTCTACTATCTGGCAGGGATAGCAGATGCCGATAGTGTAGGCGCGAAAGCCTCTGCGTGAGAGGTATTTGTCGTAGAAACCCTTTCCGCGACCGCAACGAGAGCCGTCGCGAGTAAAGGCGACACCCGGCACAATCATCACATCTATCTCGTCGGGTGATATAGGGGTTGTGCCTTGTGGCTCCATAATACCGAAAGCACCACTCTGTAACCCCTCCGAGATGTCGTAGAACTCCATCTCTTCGCCCTCAATGCGTGGTAGAACTACGTGCTTATAGGGCGAGAGTTGCGCGATAAGGTCGGCTGTTGATGGCTCGTCGGCAAGCGATGCGAAGAGTGCCACGACTTTTGCGTGTTGCACCTCTTCAAGTGAGGCTATGTGGCTGACTATCTGCGCCGACTGCGAGATGCGCTCTCCTTCGGAGAGGGTAGCAATGGCGTTGCGCACGGAGCGACGAATTTCGGTTTTGGTGTAAAAACTCATCTTTTAACTCAAAAAGTTGGTAAAAAGTATTGTTATTTCGCAAACAATACCTATCTTTGTATGGTTTATATCCCCAAGTTTGGCGAGTTGTAGGGTTGCGGGTTGAAGTGTGCTACCGCGCCATATCCACAAATCGCAAATGTTTAGAGAACGAACAAAACTTTTACAAATATACACAAAACTTAAATTTTATTAAAATTATGGGCTGTTTTTTAACTAATTCATCTCTCGGAAGAAAGTTGGTGATGAGCATCTCGGGTTGCTTCCTCGTGCTCTTCATAACCTTCCACATGTCAATGAATGTTGCGGCAATCTTTTCAGTAGATGCCTACAATTGGATTTGTGCAATGTTGGGTGCTAACTGGTACGCAGTAGCAGCAACAGGCGTATTGGCTGCCGGCGTTGTGGTACACTTCGTTTGCGCATTTATTCTTACTTGGCAGAACCGTAAGGCACGCGGTAAGGTGCGCTACGCTGTAACCGTAAAGGAGAAGGGTGTTGATTGGACATCGAAGAATATGCTTTTGCTCGGTGTTATCGTTATCCTCGGTCTTGCACTTCACCTTTCGCACTTCTGGGCAAAGATGATGCTCCAAGAGTTGATGGGTAACCACTTCGTTACATTGGCTGACGGTTCGGTGGTATCTCCAACCAATGGTGCAGCGATTATTCAGTACACCTTCTCGCAGTGGTACAACGTTGTTTTGTATCTTATCTGGTTTGCGGCTTTGTGGTTGCACCTCAATCACGGTGTTTGGTCGATGTTCCAGACCGCAGGTATGGCAAACGACACTTGGCTTCCACGTTTGAAGTGCATCTCTAAACTCGTATCAACCGTTATCTTCCTCGGTTTCTCGGTGGTTGTTGTATGGTTCTACGTAGAGCACCTCTTGGCAACTTGCCCTTGCTTTGCGCAACTTTTTGATTTTTGCAAATAATAAACTCTAAATAGATATGGCTTTTAAATTAGATGCTAAAATTCCTGCTGGTGAGTTGGCTCAAAAGTGGAGCAACCACAAAGCGGCCATCAAGGTTGTTAGCCCGGCTAACAAGCGTAAGTTGGATATTATCGTTGTAGGTACAGGTCTTGGCGGTGCTTCCGCTGCTGCTTCGTTGGGCGAACTTGGCTACAATGTAAAGATTTTCTGCATTCAGGACTCTCCTCGTCGTGCGCACTCTATCGCAGCGCAGGGCGGTATCAACGCAGCGAAGAACTATCAGAACGATAACGACTCGGTATATCGCCTCTACTACGATACAATCAAGGGTGGCGACTACCGCGCTCGTGAGGCTAACGTATATCGTTTGGCAGAGGTTTCAAACCTCATTATCGACCAGTGCGTTGCACAGGGCGTTCCTTTTGCACGTGAGTATGGCGGCTTGTTGGCAAACCGTTCGTTCGGTGGTGCGCAGGTATCGCGTACATTCTACGCTCGTGGTCAGACCGGTCAGCAGTTGTTGCTCGGTGCTTATGCTGCATTGAACAAGGAGATAGCCGCAGGCTCGGTTAAGTCTTATACTCGCCACGAGATGCTTGACATCGTTGTTGAGGACGGCGAGGCAAAGGGTATCATCGCTCGTAACCTCGTAACAGGTGAGATTGAGCGTCACGGTGCTCACGCAGTGGTTATCGCTACCGGTGGTTACGGAAACGTATTCTTCCTCTCGACAAACGCTATGGCATCAAACGGCTCGGCAGCGTTCCAGTGCTATCGTAAGGGTGCAGGTTTTGCAAACCCTTGCTTCACACAGATTCACCCAACTTGTATCCCTGTACACGGCACACAGCAGTCTAAATTGACTCTGATGTCGGAGTCGTTGCGTAACGATGGTCGTATCTGGGTACCAAAGAAGTTGGAGGATGTTGAGGCTTTGCGTAAGGGTACTTTGAAGCCTTCGCAGATTGCCGAGGAGGACCGCGACTACTACTTGGAGCGTCGTTACCCTGCATTCGGTAACTTGGTACCTCGTGATGTGGCTTCGCGTGCAGCGAAGGAGCGTTGCGATGCAGGCTTCGGTGTAAATGAGACAGGCTTGGCTGTATTCCTTGACTTTAAGACCGCTATTGAGCGTTTGGGTAAGAACGTTATTGAGCAGCGTTATGGTAACTTGTTTGATATGTACAAGGAGATTACCGACGTTAATCCATACGACGAGCCAATGCAGATCTTCCCTGCTGTTCACTACACAATGGGTGGTATCTGGGTTGATTACAACTTGATGACTACAATTCCGGGCTTGTACGCTATCGGTGAGGCTAACTTCTCTGACCACGGTGCAAACCGCCTCGGTGCTTCGGCGTTGATGCAGGGCTTGGCTGACGGTTACTTTGTATTGCCTTACACCATTGGCGACTACCTCTCAAAGAAGATTCAGGCTCCGAAGGTATCTACCGCTACGCCTGCATTTGACGAGGCAGAGCAGGCTGTTAAGGCGAAGATTGAGAAGTTGCTCTCAATCAACGGTAAGCAGTCGGTTGATGATATTCACAAGCGTCTTGGTTTGATTATGTGGGACAATGTGGGTATGGCACGTACAAAGGAGTCTTTGGAGAAGGCTATTGTTGAGATTCAGGCTCTTCGCAAGGAGTTCTGGCAGGACGTTAAGGTTGTTGGCTCGGCAGACTCGTTCAATGTTGAGTTGGAGAAGGCTTTGCGCCTCGTTGACTTCCTTGAACTCGGTGAGTTGATGGCTCGCGACGCTCTCAATCGTGAGGAGTCGTGCGGTGGACACTTCCGTTCGGAGCATCAGACCGAGGAGGGTGAGGCACTTCGCCACGACGACAAGTTTGCTTATGCAGCGGTTTGGGAGTACAAGGGTGAGGATGTTG
>JAFXHB010000092.1 GCA_017536605.1 Alistipes sp. | reverse complement strand
TCAACCGCGACCTTACTCCTAAAAACTACAATCTACGCTTTGTTGAGGGGAAACCCTCCATATACGAACACGCCAACGGCAAGGAGATTGAGCAGTATGATATTCGCACGGGCAAACTTCTATCAAGCAAGCCTATACTGATTGGTATGCCTAACCCCTTCCGCAATCGCGCAAGCGTAAAGGAGAACAACGTTATTTGGCACGATGCCGATGGCAAGATTTACAAAGTAACCGACTTTGCCGACAAGAATATCGTCTGCGGTCAGTCGGTATCGCGCAACGAGTTCGGTATCTCGGGCGGTCTTTTCCCTTCGCCCGACAATTCGCGCGTGGCGTTCTACCAGAAAGATGAATCAAAGGTTGCGACCTATCCATTGACAGATATCACCTCAATTAAAGGTAACTATCTGATTGAGATTAAATATCCGATGAATGGTCAGCCTTCGGAGCGAGTGAAGGTGGGTGTCTATGATGTTGCAACACAGAAGGTGGTATATCTTGATGTAACCGACTTTGACGAAGAGCGATACCTGACGAATGTAGCGTGGTCGCCCGACTCAAAGAGGGTGTATGTACAGGTGCTGAATCGCGCACAAAAGGAGATGCACCTCAACGCCTACGATGCTCTTTCGGGCGAGTTTATCGCAACTATTCTAACCGAGAAAAACGAGCGTTGGATTGAGCCTCAAAACCCCATCCGATTTATTGACAGCGACCGCTTTATCTACACGACGGACAATCGCGACGGCTATAAAAACCTCTACATTCACACCCTTTCAAAGGGCACGACAGAGCGTTTGACAAAGGTTGATGCCGATGTGGCGTATGTGGCGCACAACGACCACACGGTATTCTACTACTCGGCGGAGGTTTCGCCCGTAGAGCGGCACCTTTTCGGTGTGTCGCTACGCAATGGCAAGGCGAAACAGCTCACCCGTGGCGAGGGTTGGCACAGCTGCACCATATCGCCCGACGGCAAGCACTTCTCGGACAACTACTCCTCGTTGAATGTGCCACGCGTGGTGGCGGTAGGCTCTACCGATGGCAAGTTCTACCGCGAGGTGTTCCGTGCCGAGAACCCGACAAAAGATTTCAACTACTCCACCATAGAACTCGGCTCGGTGAAGTCGGCAGACGGCAAGTATAACAACCACTACCGCTTAATCAAGCCGCTTGACTTTGACGAGAACAAAAAATACCCCGTAATACTATATGTATATGGAGGCCCACACTCGCAAATGGTAACCAACTCATTCCAAGCGCAGTTGCGTCGCTGGGAGATGTATATGGCACAGCGTGGTTATGTGGTCTTTGTGATGGATAACCGCGGTACGCTCAACCAAGGTGCAGAGTACGAGAAGGCTATCCACCGCCAATGTGGAAAGGCGGAGATGGAGGACCAGATGGCAGGCTTGCAGTGGCTTCTCTCGCACAAGTGGGCAGACCGAGAGCGTGTAGGCGTTCACGGTTGGTCGTATGGTGGCTTTATGACAATCTCACTGATGACCAACTACCCCGAAGTGTTCAAGGTGGGTGTTGCAGGTGGTCCTGTGATAGATTGGAAGTGGTACGAAGTGATGTATGGCGAGCGATATATGGAGACCGAGGCAACCAACCCCGAAGGCTTTGCCGCAACATCGCTTATTCCGCAAGCCAAGAACTTGAAGGGTAAGTTGCTGATTTGTCAGGGTGTTATTGACGATGTGGTGGTATGGCAACACTCGCTCTCGTTTGTAGATGCTTGCATCTGCGCCGGAGTGCCTGTGGATTACTTCCCGTACCCTCGCTCAAGGCACAATGTGCGTGGCAAGTGGCGTGTGCATCTGATGCAGAAGGTAACCGACTATTTTGAGGATTATCTGCAATAGTATGCCAAAATGGCAGAAGTTTCGGTTTGGCATACTGATTGAAGAGTTAAGAAGCAAACAGAAAACAATAAAAAGATACGATTATGACAGTAAAACCACTTTCAGACAGAGTCCTTGTACTCCCAAACCCTGCTGAAACAACCACAGCAAGCGGTTTGATTATTCCCGACTCGGCAAAGGAGAAGCCGGCAGCGGGCAAGGTTATCGCAGTAGGTCCCGGCACTGCCGAGGTTAAGATGGAGGTCAAGGTTGGCGACGAGGTGTTGTATGGCAAGTATGCCGGCACCGAGTTGAATATCGACGGAGAGAGCTATTTAATGATGGCACAACGCGATATTCTCGCAGTAGTTGAGAAATAGAATGCAAAATGCAAAATGCAGAATGCAGAATTTAAAAAAAGCTAATGGCTAATGGCCAATGGCTAATAGCAAAAAAGAATAGTTATGGCAAAAGAGATTAAATATAATGTTGAAGCAAGAAACCTCCTCAAAGAGGGTGTTGATGCTTTGGCAGATGCAGTAAAGGTTACACTTGGTCCAAAGGGACGTAATGTAATCATCGGAAAGAAATTTGGTGCGCCTCATATCACAAAGGACGGTGTTACCGTAGCAAAAGAGGTTGAGTTGGAGGACGCATTCGCAAATATGGGTGCGCAGATGGTACGCGAGGTTGCCTCAAAGACCAACGACGATGCGGGTGATGGTACAACTACCGCTACCGTATTGGCGCAGGCAATTATCGGTGTAGGTATCAAGAATGTAACAGCAGGTGCAAATCCGATGGATTTGAAACGCGGTATAGACAAGGCGGTATCTACCGTTGTGGAGCATCTTCGCAAGCAGTCGCAGGAGGTTGGCTCGGATAACTCGAAGATTGAGCAGGTGGCAACCATCTCGGCAAACAACGACAACACTATCGGCAAACTTATCGCCGAGGCAATGGCGAAGGTGAACAACGAAGGTGTTATCACCGTAGAGGAGGCAAAGGGTACCGATACATACGTTGATGTTGTGGAGGGTATGCAGTTTGATAGAGGTTATCTCTCGGCATACTTTATCACCAACACCGAGAAGATGGTCTCCGAGTTGGAGAAGCCATATATCCTTATCACCGACAAGAAGATATCTACGATGAAGGAGATTATGGGCGTATTGGAGCCTGTGGCACAGAGTGGTCGTGCGCTCCTTATCATCGCCGAGGATGTTGATGGCGAGGCTCTGTCAGCACTCGTTGTGAACAAGTTGCGTGGCACATTGAAGATTGCCGCTTGCAAGGCTCCGGGCTTTGGCGACCGTCGCAAGGAGATGCTTGAAGATATCGCAGCCTTGACGGGTGCTACCGTAATATCTACCGACAAGGGTATGCGCC